>JAVHWE010000281.1:0-13200 GCA_032160285.1 Micromonosporaceae bacterium
CCCCACAGCCGCCGTGGCTCAGCAGGTCAGGTTGGCGCCCGGGGTGACCCCGAGGATCGCGGTGATCCGCTGGTACGCGGCGACCCGGCTAGCCACCTGGGCGGGGTTGCCCCCGTTGCATTCCAGGCTGCCGTTGATGCTGCGGATGGTCTCGCCGAATCCGCGTGAGTTGACCATCGCGTTGTGCGCGGTCATGGTGCCGGGCCCGTTCTGGGTCATCCAGTACCACAGCCCCGTCTGCCAGGCGATCGAGGCGTTCTGCTCCACCAGGAACGGGTTGGTCAGCAGCGGCTGGCCCAGCGCGATGCCGGCGGCGTTGTAGTTGAAGTTCCAACTCAGCTGGATCGGACCACGACCGTAGTACGCGAACGTGCCGGCCGGGCAGCCGAACGACTGGGTCTCGTCACAGAGGTCGTTCGACTTGTTGATCTCCGTGATGAAAACCAGCCCACCGGTCTCGTGATCGGCGTTGGCCAGGAATGCTGCCGCCTCCTGCCGCTGGATCGTGGCACCGCCGGTCGTCGCGAACTGCGGGAACTTGGTCATCGCGTTGACCAGGCCGGCGTAGGTGTAGAAGGGGTTGCGGCCCGGGAACATCTGGTTGAACTGCGCCTCGCTGACCACGAACCCACCGGCCGGCGGCGGCGGGGGCTGCGGCGTGGGCGTACCGTTGGGCGCCCAGGTCTGGCTGCCGTTGCCGCCGTTCTTGCAGTCCCACAGCACGGCGCTGGTGCCGCTGGCCGGGTTGCTCGCGTTGATGTCGAGGCAGCGGCCGGACTTGGTGTTGGTGATGGAGTTGTTCGCATTGTGCGTCCAGCGCTGGTTACCGCTGCCCTGACAGGTCCAGATGATGACCGCGTTGCCGTTGCCGGTACCGCCGCCGCTCGCGTCGAGACAGCGGGCAACTCCGCCGATCGTCACCCGGACTTCGCTGGCGGCGGTCGTGGTGAAGCGTTGGGACTCCGCACCGGTGCACGCCGCGATCTGCACGGCGGCGCCGGGGGCGTTCGTGGCGCCCCGCACGTCGAGGCAGCTGCCGGACCGTCCGTTGACGAGGGTGGTACCGGAGAACGCCGCCTCGGCGGGTGCCGCGATGACGATGCCCGCGGCGACGAGCGCAACCGCCGCGATGGTCGCGATGCCGTACCGGCCACGATGAACGTGCCGGAGGGTAGTCCTTCCCATGAGCACTCCTGAGGGTTGGATGGGCGGATCCGCAGGTCACCGGGGGCGGGTGAGGCGGGATCGACGACTTGAATTGTGACAAGCATGAATGTCCGGAGCCCAACCGTCAACAACCTTTACAAATGCGCGGTGGCGTGGTCGATGACGGCCAGCCGCGCGTCCGCCCACACCGGCGACCGGCGACCGGCGACCGGCGGCGCGATACTCCGGCCGCCGGCGGCGCGCCATTGGTATCGTCGGCGACCCAGGCGTACCGGGAGGGGTGGCTCATGACCGCACGGCGGACCGGGCAGCGGCGTGCCGGCGGTCGGGTCACGCGCGTCCCGGGAGGTCGGTGATGGCCGGTGCCGCGCCGGCCCCACGCCGGCTGGTGCTGACCCGGGCCGAGTGGGCGCTGCTGGTCCGGGTATCGACGATCACCGCACCCCCCGGCTTCGAGCCTGCCCGGGTTGACGAGCCGGCGCTGCGTGCGGCGGCCCGGGCGCTGTCCGCCCGCCGGGTGGTGACCGGCGGATCGGATGATCCGCGCGACTGTGTACCGGTGAAGTCGGTCGCGGTCAACCTGGCCGTGGCAACCGCGCCCGCCGCGACCGTCCGGGTCGAGGTGGTCATGGGGGGCCGGGGCCTGCGGGCGTTCTACTCGTTGTCGGGGCCATGGGGCGGGAGCCTGTTCACGCTGGCCGACGCGGCGGTTGAGTTGTCCCTGTACCCGGCCGAGACGCTGGGGCGCGAACTGCTCCGCGCGGTACCGCCTCCGGCGGGGTCGGCGCCGGTGGCCGCCCGCGTCGCGGCCGCGCTCGGCGACGGTCGCGACGCCGCCCTGACCGGCCGGTTACCGCTGTCCGCGCTGGCGGGCTCGGCCCGGACGGGTGGGGTTGTCACAGACACCGTGACCGCCCCGGAGGCGGAGCTGGCGGCGCGCGTGGCCGGCCAGCGCGTCGGCACCCTACGGTGTCTGGTGTCGGGCCGGGGCGGCACCGGGATCCTCGTCGGACAGTTCAGCTGGCTCGCCACCGCTGACGGGTGGACCGGGCTGCGGCCGGACCCGGACGGCACCGACCGGCGCATGGTCGCGTTGCACCGCGTCAACCGCGACGACCTCGGCGTCTGGGTGGCTCCGCTGCTGGCCGAAATCCTGGCGGCGGCCCGGTGACCGGTCCCCAACCGCCCGGCCCTGACCTGGTGGTCCGCGGCGGTGCCGGCGGCACCGAGGCGCGCTACGAGGACCTCGAAACCCTGGCGCGCGGCAGCGACGATCTAACCCGGACGTTGGCGTCGGTCAGCGTGCGGTGCGCCGCCATCCTGGCCGATCCGGGGGTGATCGCCTCGGCCGTGCTGGATCCGGTCGGGGCGGCGACATTCTCCGCGCTGCTGCTGCGCGCGCTCGACGGGCCGGACGGGCTGCGCGCCCAGACCGTCGAGCACACCGAACGCGCCATCGCGCTGCGCACGGTCGCCGCCTCCTACCGGGCGGTGGACCAGGCACAGGCCGAGCTCCTCGACGATCTCCGGTGGACCGCCGGAGCGATGGCCGTCCCCGCCGCCGTGATCGCCGTACCGCTGCTGGCCGGGGGCGCGGTCGTCGCCACGGGCGCGGCGCTCGCCAATCCAGGGCTGGCCACGGCCGACGTCGCGGCCGCGCGGCGCCTCGATTACCAGCGTCTGCTCACCGACCATCCCGGCATCGTCGACAACCTGGTCGGCGCCGGCCCCGGCCTCGTATCGGGCCTGGCACTCCCCACCGGCCAGCCCGGCCTGTTCGCCGGTGACGTACCCGCGGCAGCGCACCTGATCGGGTCGTTCTACCCGGACGGCACGCCGAAGGTCACCAGCCTCGGGGTCGATACCCGGGCCGACGTGATGAAGACGCCACCGAGCGGCATCGGCGATCTCATGGCCGGCCTCGACTACCGCAACAACATGGTTGACGGGCCCGATGACCAGATCGACGTACGGGTGATCACCCACGCTGACGGCACGACGTCGTACATCGTGGACGTGCCCGGGACGAAGGTGTGGGACCCGCCGGGCAGCTTCAACCCGGCCCTCAACGACCTCGGCACGAACGTCCACGTCATGGGCGACGATCTGACCGCCCGCGAGCGGGCCATCGCCGACGTCCTCCACCGCGCCGGGGCGAGCCCCAGTGATCCCGTGATGCTCGTCGGCCACAGTCAGGGCGGGATGGTCGCCGCCCACGCCGCGCAGGACACCGCCACCGGGACCTTCGACTACAACGTGACCCACGTGGTGACCGCCGGGTCGCCCATCGCCCGCTTCGACATCCCCGACCACGTCCAGGTGCTGGCGCTCGAGAACGTCCACGACATCACCCCCCACCTGGACGCCGCCGCCAACCCGGACCGCGCGAACGTCACCACGGTGGAGTTCGACACCCAGTACGGCACCGTCGCGGACAACCACAGCACCGCGAGGGCCTATCTACCGGCGGCCCGCGCGCTCGACGCCAGCTCCGACCCGTCGGTCGCGGCGTACCGCGCGAGCGCGGCGGCGTTCCTCGGTACCGGATCGTCCGCCCCGACCATGCGTGCCCAGGTGTACCGGCTCGCGAGAATGCCGTGACGACGATGGGCAGGCACCGCATCCCGTGGCGACGACCCGTCATCGTCGGGCTGCTGGTGCTCGCGACGGCCGGCTGTGGCGCCGGCGGCGACACCAGGGCCGCGACGACATCGCACGACGCCATCGCCGCCCGGATCCAGGCCGCCCTGCGCCAGCGGCCGGACGTGGTGACGGCCGAGGTCAACTATCAGAACACCCTCGACGCGTCCGCTCAGGCAACCGCCGCCATCAGCGTCAAGCCGGGCACCGACCTCGACCGGACGGTGGACGCCGCACTGCGCCTGATCTGGCAGAGCAAACTCTTCCCGCTGCGGTCGATCAATCTCTATGTCACCTATGACCACGGCGACCAGCCCGGAACGACCCGGAGCATCGATACGGTCAGACAGCAGGCCGAGCTGGACCGGGCGTACGGGCCGCGTCCGATCGGCTGACCGCCCCCGCCTCCGCCACTACTCGTCGAGCTGGTGGCCGCCGAAGTACATCAGCGGGTCGCTCAGCAGCTCCACCCCAACGCCGTCGGGATCGGAGAAGTACATCGACTCCGGGATACCCTGCTCCGGCCCGACGTACGCCACCCCCGCCTCGTCGAGCCGGGACCGTAGCCGCTCCCAGCGGTCCCGGGGGACGGAGATCGCGATGTGCTGTACGGAGCCGATCGACTCGACGCCGCGCTCCAGGCCCAGGCCGGGGAAGTCGAAGAAGCCGAGCAGGGTCCGGTTGCCGACATCGAAGAAGAAGTGCGACGATCCCGGGTAATCCCGGTTTTCGACCAGCTCCACCAGCGGAAATCCAAGCAGGCCCTGGTAGAACTCGATCGTTCGTTCCACCTCCGAGCAGATCAGCGCGGCGTGGTGGATGCCCCGCCCCGGCGTCGGCTCACGCTCCGCCGGCGGCCGCAGGTACCGCGAGCGCAGCTCCGCCCGTCGGGCCTCGAGCTCCACCAGTTCCGACTCGGTTGGCATGGCACGCACCTCTCCGCCGCCGTTGTCCCGCCGCGGATCCCCGGCCCGGGCCCCCGCGCAGATCCCCCGGATCGTATCCCCTGCGCCGCCGCCCCACAGTCGGCAGCACACCCGTGGGTCCGTGGGTTCGGATTCGAGGGCGAGGATCCCGGACACCAGTTCGTGTACCCGCCACAGCGGCTCGTCGCCCGGCGACGGCGTCGCGGGCCGGCCGGCCTACCCCATTTCTATATTGATAAAACCCTACATTTACCGGTCTCACTCAAAGGCGGTCCGCCGCGATGACACCATGTCGGGTGGACGACTATCCGTCGGTGGGGCGACTGTGCCCGGCGCCCGTTCAGTCCGCCGGGAAGCCCATCTCCACCACCCGTGACAGGGGGAAACGTGAAGCCCGATCAGCTCTCCCGCTCCATCCTTCGCACGCTCGCACTCGGTAGTGTCGCGCTGCTGACGCTGTCGCTCGCGGCACCGGCGCGCGGCTCCACCCCGCAGACCCGGTTCAACCGGGTCGACCTGGTCTCCGACCAGGTAGGCAAGGCGCCACTCGTCGATCCCGACCTGGTCGACGCGTGGGGAATGTCGATGGGCCCTGCCGGTCCGCTGTGGGTGACCAACAACGGCACCAACACCTCGACCCTGTACGCCGGCGGCATCGACGGCGCCACGCCGACGAAGCCGGCGCTGGTCGTCACGATTCCGGGCAGTGCGGCGATCGGGCAGGTGTTCAACGACACCACCGGGTTCGTCGTCAGCACCCCGGACGGCAAGAGCGGACCGGCCCGGTTCCTCTTCGCCGGTGAGGGCGGCGACATCACCGGCTGGAGCCCGGCGACCTCGACGCCCACGGCCGCCATCCTGGCCGCGCACGTCGACGGTGCCGTCTACCGGGGACTGGCGATCCTGCACGCCGGGGCACATGCGTTCCTGCTCGCTCCGGACTTCCACAACAAGCGCGTCGACGTGTTCGCGGAGGACTTCTCGCGGGTACCGGTGCTGTCGCGCGCCTTCTCCGACCCGCGCCTGCCCAGCGACTACGCCCCGTTCAACGTGACGGTCGCCGGCGGCGACGTCTACGTCGCCTACGCCAAGCAGTCCAGCAACGGCGTCGACGAGCAGGCCGGGCGCGGACTGGGCTTCGTCGACCGGTTCCCCGGTGACGGCGGCCCGATGCAGCGCATTGCCAGCCGGGGCACGCTGAACGCACCGTGGGGCCTGGCGATCGCGCCGGCCAGCTTCGGCGACTTCGCCGGCGCCGTGCTGGTCGGCAACTTCGGCGACGGCCGCATCGGGGCGTACCGGGGCGGCCACTTCCTCGGCCTGCTGCGCGACAATACGGGTAAGCCGATCGTCATCGACGGGTTGTGGGCGCTACTGCCCGGGACCGCCACGACCGGCGGTACCGGGTCGCTGTGGTTCAGCGCCGGGCCAGACGGCGAGGCCCACGGCCTGGTCGGGGAGATCCTTCCCGCGACCACCACGCCCTGACTGCCATCCGGGCGCGGTATCTGACGGTGGTGGTCCCGGTGCCAAGCCGGGGCCACCGCCGCCCGTCCGGGCCCGGTCCGGGTCGTCGCCGGGTTAGGGTGGCCACGAGCTCTGAACGAGCCGGTGGTTGCCACGGCGGAGGGAGCGGCGTCCGGTGCGAAGCTGGCTGCTCGGCATCGGTATCGCCGCGGCCGGCCTGATCGTCAGCTGGGCGGTGATGTTCATCCTCGCGCGCCGGCTGCCGCCCGGCGCGCTGCGCGACCTCGCCGCCTTCATCCCGGACTGCGTGACCACGGTGCGACGGCTGCGCCGCGACCCCCGGGTTCCGCGCCGCGCGAAGATCGCCATCATCATCGCCGGGATCTGGGTGGCGAGCCCCATCGATTTGATCCCTGAGTTCATCCCGGTCATCGGCCCGCTCGACGACATCGTCGTGGTGGCCCTGGCGCTGCGCTACGCGGGTCGGCGGGTACCGCGGGACGTGCTGCTCGCCGCCTGGCCCGGTGAGCCCCGGCTCCTCGACCGGCTCCTCGGCCGGTCGCCGGCCCGGTGATGCGCGGAGGTCATCAAGCTCCGCCCCGTACTTCGGCCGGTACGGAGCGCAAAGGGATCGGGCGTTACCTATGGACTTGAACAGTAAAGAGTCCTAATAATGAGCCCAGGCTTTCCCGACCGCGCTGGAGCATCGCATGAAGCGACCCCGAATTCTGCTCGCTACCGCCATTACCGGCCTCCTCGCCGCGGGCAGCGTGCTGGCGGTGAGCACGCCCGCCGCCGCGGCCAACCTTCTCGTCAACCCCGGCTTCGAGACGGGGCTGTCCGGCTGGTCGTGTACGGGCGGCTCGACCGTGACCTCGCCGGTCCACGGTGGAGCGGCTGCCCTGGCCGGAGCGGCCACCGCGTCCGACACCGCGCAGTGCACCCAGACGCTGGCGGTGCAGCCGAACACCGCGTACGTGCTCTCGGCCTGGGTGCGGGGCAACTTCGCGTACCTCGGCATCACCGGCGGCGTATCCACCTGGACGCAGTCGCCGACGGCGTACGCCCCCCTGAGTCTGCCGTTCACCAGTGCTGCCGGCCAGACTTCGGTACAGATCTTCCTGCACGGGTGGTTCGGCCAGGGCACGTATAACGCCGACGACGTGAGCCTCGATGGGCCGGGCACCGCACCCCCGCCGCCGCCACCGACCACCCGGCCGCCGACCCCACCGCCCACCACCCCACCGCCGCCGACCACCCCGCCAACAAACACGGGGCTCCCCCGGCACGCGTTGATCGGCTACCTGCACGCCAGCTTCGCCAACGGCTCCGGGTACATCCCGATGGCCGACGTCCCGGCGGACTGGGACATCATCGACCTGGCCTTCGGCGAGCCCACCTCGGTCACGTCCGGCGACATCCGCTTCAACCGGTGCACCGTCGCGGAGTGTCCCAATGTGGAAAGCGACGCCGAGTTCATCGCCGCGATCAAGGCCAAGCAGGCCCAGGGCAAGAAGGTGCTGATCTCCATCGGCGGCCAGAACGGAGAGGTGCAGCTCACCACGGCGGCCGCCCGCGACACCTTCGTCCGGTCGGTGGCCGCGATCATCGACAAGTACGGCCTGGACGGGCTGGACATCGATTTCGAGGGGCACTCGTTGTTCCTCAACGCCGGCGACACCGATTTCACCAACCCCACGACACCGGTCATCGTCAACCTGATCGCCGCGGTCCGGTCACTCAAGGCCCGGTACGGGGCGAGATTCGTCCTGACCATGGCGCCGGAGACGTTCTTCGTACAGGTCGGCTTCCAGTTCTACGGCGGCGCGGGTGGCGCCGACAACCGCACCGGCTCGTTCCTGCCGGTCATTAACGCCCTGCGCAACGACCTGACCGTCCTGCACGTGCAGGACTACAACTCCGGGCCGGTGATGGGCCTGGACAACCAGTTCCACTTCATCGGCGGTGCCGATTTCCACATCGCGATGACCGACATGCTCAAGGCCGGGTTCCCGGTGGCCAACACCGGCCGGACCTTCCCCGGCCTGCGCCCCGATCAGATCGGCATCGGCCTGCCGGCGGCGGTGAGCGCCGGCAACGGGTACACCACGCCGGCCGTGGTGCACCAGGCCGTCGACTGCCTGGTCCGGGGTACCACCTGCGGCGGGTACACGCTGCGCGGCGGCACCTCGCCGGCGCTGCGCGGCCTGATGACCTGGTCGATCAACTGGGACAGGTTCTTCAACTGGGAGTTCCGCCTCAGCCACGAGCCGTACCTCAACGCCCTGCCGTGACACCGCCGTGCGGGGTGGCCACTGCGGCCACCCCGCACGAGATGGGCATTACGCTACGGCGCGGGGTTGGCCGCCGGTGGCGGTCGCCAGAGCAGCGACGCCTGTTCGTAGGAGTAGGCCAGGGCGAGCAGGCGCGCCTCGGTGAAGGCGGTGCCGAGCAGCGTCATGCCGATCGGCGCGCCGTTGGCCGGGTCGTAGCCGATGGGTACGGCCACCGACGGGTACTGGGCCCGGGCGCCGATCGCCGCCGATCCGCTACCGAAGAACACGATCGCGTTCAGCGACTGTGCCTGGAGCACCGAGTCGATGCGCTGGCGGGCCAGGGCGATGCCATTGTCGCGGTTGGCCTGGTAGGTCGCGCGTAGGGCCGGGTCGTTGAGGTTGATGTTGTTGGACTGCACCAGCTGGGTCTGGCCGAACCGCATCGTCCCCGCGGCCGCGTTGGCGATGTTGAACCGGACGATGTCGTCGAGGGTCTTCATCGGTGCGGTCGCCGGTAGGCGGGCCAGGTAGGCGTTCAGGTCACGTTTGAACTCGTAGGCCAGGATGCTCGGCGGGAGTCCCCCGGTGTTGACCGTGACGGGTACGACGGTGGCGCCGCGGGCCCGCAGGACGTCCAGCGCCCGGTTGAACGCGGCGCCGGCGTTTCCGCCCGGTGCCGCCGTCACGCCGATGCGGGCGCCCGCGAGTGCGGTCGGCGACAGCGATCTCGTGTAGTCGGTGCCGACAACGCCGGCGCTCCCGGCCGTCGCCGGGTCCTGCGGGTCGATGCCGGTCAACGCGGTCAGCAGGGCCGCCGCGTCCGATACCGACCGGGCCATCGGTCCGGCGGTGTCCTGGCTCGCCGAGATGGGCAGGATCCCGGTCCGGCTGACCAGTCCGACCGTTGGCTTCACCGCCACCAGCGAGTTGGCCACGGCCGGGCTGAGGATCGAGCCCGACGTCTCGGTCCCGATGGTGACCGTGGCGAGCGCGGCGGCCGCGGCCACCGCCGAACCGGCGCTGGAGCCGCTGGGTGTCAGCGCGAGGTTGTACGGGTTGCGGACCTGCCCGCCCAGGTCACTGAAGCCCGCCGGCATACCGGTGGTCATGAAATTCGCGAACTCGGTCAGGTTCGCCTTGCCGAGGATGATCGCTCCCGCCGTGCGCAGGCGCTTGACCAGGAACGCGTCGTCGCCGGGCATCGACCGGGCCAGCGCGATCGCGCCAGCCGTGGTCGGCATGCCAACCGCGTCGATGTTGTCCTTGATCAGTACCGGAATGCCGTGCAGCGGACCGCGGACCCGGTTCGCCGTACGCTCCTGGTCGAGCTGGGCGGCCTGGGCGAGCGCGTCCGGCGCGACCGCGCGCACCGCGTTCAGGCGCGGCCCACCGGTGTCGAGCATGGCGATTCGTTCCAGGTACGCGGTGACGAGCTGCTGTGAGGTGACGGTCCGGTTGGTGAGCGCCTGCTGCAGCGCGACGATGCTGGTCCGCTGCAGATCGATGGGGATCGCGCTGATCCGTTGCGCCGCCACGGCCGGTCGCGCGAGACCGCCGACCGACGCGAGCATCCCCACCGCCAGGAAAGCGCCGAGTACCCGGTGCCGTATCCGACGCCGCCCGGCCGATGTCGTACCCGTCACGGACATGTGCGCCCCTTCCGTCGTGGTTGCGTTCCCGAGGGCGGTCGCCGCTACGGGGCGGGACATCACGCGTACCGAATAGTATCGATGTGCGTAGATCCATAACAGCGTCCCCGACACGCGCCTGCCGCATACCCGAGCAGGATCGGAGAGTTGGCCCGGTCACAACCTGACCGCATTTTGTGACGCTATCGGAAGCCTTGCCGGAACTACCGCGCCCGACGGGCCGAACGGGTGCATTGACGGCCGGCGGCACGGACCCGAAACTTCGGTCCACAGTCGCCACCAATCTCGTGGCGACCACGGGATTCCGACCTGTCAGGCAGGTGTCTATGAGCACAACGGTCCAGATAGGACGATCACTCAATGCCCCAGCCGAGCCTGCGCGCCCGGCGCGCGCCGGCCGGGTCGTGGCCGTCAGCGTCGCGGCGGGCATCCTGCTCGCGGTGTTGTGGTCGTTCACCTTCGTCGACTCCGTGATCGGCGACAATGTCGCCAACACGCTGCTCGGCCACGACGCCAAAGCAACCACGATCGGCGGTACCGCGGCCGGCCTGCTGTTCGCGTTCGTGTCCGGCCTCGCCGGCACGTTCACCGCGTGCAACATCGCGATGGCCGCTTCCATCGGGCCGCTGAGCCAGGCGGGTCAGGCCACGTCGGGCGGCAGCACGGCGCGCATGTTGCTGCGGCCGGTCGGCTGGATGGCGCTCGGCATGGTCTCCGTCTCGTTCGCCTACGGTTTCGTCGGGGTACTCCTCGGTGACCGGCTACCGCAGTTGTCCGCCGACACCGTCAACGGCATGCCGGTACGGATCATCCAGTCGTCCGTCGTGTTCGGCGTCATCGGACTGGCTTTGACCTACATCGGCCTGGCGGCACTGCGGATCCTGCCGGACGTCTTCGCGCGCCGACCGGTCGCCCGCGTCGTGACGCTCGGCATGCTGATCGGTGGGTTCCTCATCGGTCGCCCGTACCCGCTGTTCAACAAGCTGTTCCACTGGGCCGTCGACACCGACAACCCGCTGTACGGTGCCGGGGCCTTCGTGCTGCAGTCGGTGGGCAACATCCTCGTCGTCACCGTCATCTTCAGCCTGCTCGTCCTCGGTAGCCGGGGCGGGTTCCTGCGGTGGCTTTCGGCGAGCCCCCGCCGAACGATGATCATCACCGGCTCGCTCATGATCGCACTCGGTGTCTTCACGGTCGTCTACTGGGACATCCGCGTCCCCGCGATCTTCGGCATCGGTTGGTTCCCCACCATGCCGTACAACTGACACATCGTCCGTACCCTGTTGGAGCCGGCGCCTACGGCATTTCGCCTAGGCGCCGCAACAGTGTCGGTGATGGATTGTCCCGATGCGACCGTGACAGTGTGCAACCGCAAAGCCTTCCGTCCGGCGACCCATCATCGATAGTCTTCACTTCCTGACAACCGGCGCGTGGCGGCGCACAGGCGGCCCGTCGCGCCCAGGCGTAGTGAAGGTGGACCGATGCTCCAACCCATTTCGTCGCGGTTGCGCCGGGTGCTCGTGCTGGTGACCAGCACGAGCCTCGCCGTCTCGGCGGTCGCTCTCGGCGGCACGCCGGCATCCGCCACTGCGGACAGCCTGAAGCTGCTCACGGTCAACGACTCCTTGCTGGCCACACACCTCTGGTACCAGCAGATGTACCTCGGGCACCCGGTGCTCGGCGGCTTCTACGCCCGGCACGTCGACACCCGAACCGGCGAGGTCGCCGTCACCGACGGACGCGCCACGGTCGGTACGCTGACCCGCGCGTTCAGCGTCGTGACCGATGACGCCGCCCGATCGACCGCCACCGGCCGTACCGGCGGTACCCCGTACCGCTCGGAGCTGGTCGTCGTACCCGGCGACGCCGCGACCCTGGCCTGGGACGTGTTCACCGAGACGCCCGCCGGCACGGTGCGTACCCTTGTCGACGCCGGCAGCGGCGCGGTGCTCCGGGTGGAACCACTGGTCAAACACGTGGACGGGACCGGCCGGGTGTTCGACCCGAACCCGGTGGCCACCCTGCAGAACGAGGCCCTTACCGACGGCAACAACGCCGATTCGGCGGTGTTCGGTCCGGCATACCGCACGGTCACGTTGACCCGCCTCGACGGCTCGGGGCTGCTGCGCGGGTCGGCCGCCGACAACACCAGCGCCGGTCCTGTCCAGTCCGCGACGAACACCTTCACCTTCAACCGCTCGCAGGCCGGCTTCGAGCAGGTCATGGGCTACTACCAGATCACCCACGCGCAGGAGTACATCCAGAGCCTCGGCTTCACCAATGTCAACAACTCGGCGCAGCAGTACCGCACCACCGGCCTGACCGATGACAACTCCTTCTACGACCCGGGCACGGACCGGATCACGTACGGCACCGGCGGCGTGGACGACGCCGAGGACGCCGAGGTGATCTGGCACGAGTACGGGCACGCGATCCAGGACGCGCAGGTACGCGGCTTCGGCTCGTCCGCCGAGGCCGGCGCGATCGGTGAGGGCTTCGGCGACTACTGGGCGTACACCATGTCCAGCGCGGTGAGCCGGGACACCGCGACGACGCCGCTGGCCTGCATCGCCGACTGGGACGCCACGTCGTATACGGCCGGCACCCCGCACTGCCTGCGCCGCGTCGACGGCGCCAAGCTCTACCCGCGCGACGTCGTCGGTGAGGTGCACGCCGACGGCGAGATCTGGTCGCGGGCGCTGTTCGACATCCACGCGGCGCTCGGGCGCACCAACGCCAACCGGGTGATCCTCGAAGGGCAGTTCTCGTACGCGCCGAACACCAGCTTCCGGGCCGCGGCGCAGGCGACCGTCGCCGCCGCGCAGCGACTGCTCGGCGCGACCGCGGCGGCGGCCTGCCAGACGGCGTTCCACAACCGCGGCATCCTGTAACCGGACGGGTGTCCCCCGTCAGCGATGTCGGACCGGACGGACAGCGGGGGTGGCCCGAAGAACGGGCCACCCCCGCCGCGGCTACCGCGACACCGGCGTCTTACGGCTGGACCGTGATCGCGTACACCTGGAACCTGGGATCGTTGGGCAGCGACACCGAACGGATGGTCCGGGCGGCGTCGAG
>JAVHWE010000403.1:0-4173 GCA_032160285.1 Micromonosporaceae bacterium
CCAAGTCGGTGGTCCGTGACATGTACGAGAAGGCGATGACGTTCGTCGAGTACGTCGGTTTCTACGGGCTGTCCCGCTCCGAGGGTCTGGTGCTGCGCTACCTCGCCGACGCGTACAAGGCGTTACGCCAGACCGTCCCCGAGGATGCCCGGACCGAGGAACTCACCGACATCATCGAATGGCTCGGCGAGCTCGTGCGACAGGTCGACTCCAGCCTCATCGACGAGTGGGAGCGGCTGCGCAACCCGACCGACGAGCCGGTCGAGGTCACCGCGGCCCCACCGGCCGTGACCCGCAATCTCCGGGCATTCCGGGTACTGGTCAGAAACGCCCTGTTCCGCCGGGTCGAACTGGCCGCCCGCCGCCGCTGGACCGAACTCGGCGAACTGGACGCCGAGTCCGGCTGGGACGCCGCCGCCTGGGCCGCGGCGCTGGAGCCGTACTACGCCGAGCACGCAGACATCGGTATCGGACCCGAGGCGCGTGGCCCGGGCCTGCTGCTGATCGACCAGCAGCGCGACCGGTGGTTGGTGCGGCAGATCCTCGACGATCCGGCCACCGACCACGACTGGGGTATCAGCGCGGAGATCGACCTGGCCGAGTCGGATGAGGCCGGCGTGGCCGCACTCAGGGTCACCTCGGTCGGCCAGCTCTGACTCCGTCGGCCCGCGGTGGGCTGGCGGACGGCGGGGCGGCGGCCGGCTGTTGGTAGCCGATTATGGGGCGGCGCCACCGCCGACGAGCGTCTGGAGGGGACCGATCCCGGCCAGGACGACGACGCTGACGGCGACCAGCCCGGTGATGAGCAGTCGCCGTCGATGCGTCTCGTACGCGTGCCACCACGCGATCGCCGCCTCGGCGAGCGGGCCGACCTCGGTACGCGACTGGGGACGCAGGTACGCCGCCTGGCGCAGCGCGCCGCTCGACCGGGCGGGCCGCGCGCCGCCGACCGACGACGGAGGTGCGCTCGGCGGCAGTACCCGGATGTCTGTCACGGTGAGCGCGCCGGTCGGCTGCTCGGGTTCCCACCGGGCCTGCCAGCGCTGTGCCCGGCGGGAGAACGCCGTCCGCAGGTACCGGTCCGCGACACCGGCGCGGCCGAGCCGGGTACCCGCCAGTTCGAGCCACCGCCAGCGGACCGCGATGTCTTCGAGTACGTCCGGGTACAGCTGATCGGGGTCTCCGTCGTCGCCGACCACCCCGGCGGCGTCGCGGCGCAGCCGATCCAGGTGCCGCCGCACGAACGCGACGTATCCGGGCGGCGCCTCGCCCGCCATCCTGGGCAGCACACCGAGCATGCCCCCGACTCTGCCCGACACCGGTCGCTCGCGCCATCGCCGCCAGCCCTCGCGATCTTGGAAACTTGTGCAACCCAGGGGGGCGCGAGTGTCCACGATCGCGGAGTAACGGTTGCGGCATGGGCGCGGGGGCGCAGGCGGCCGCGCCACGTCCAGCCCGCGCCATCGGGCATCATGACGAGGATGCGATGGGTAGCGGGCGGTCAGCCGGCCGCCACGGCTGTCGCGGCGGTCGCGTTGTTCGCGGTGGTCGGTGCTATCGCCGTGGCGTCCGACCGCGCCGGCACGAACCAATCGCGACAAGCCGGCGCCGGTCCAGCGGGGGCCGGCTCGGCGGGGGCGCGCGCGGGTGCCGGGTTGGCCGGGGTGGCGGCGGACCGTCCGATGCCCGCGCCGAAGCCGTCGCCGCCGTTGCGGACACCGATGGTGACCTTCACCCGGTTCGGGCCGTCGGGTACCAGCCAGGTCGTGATCATTGAACCGGACGGCGAGTGGCGGTTCATCCCCTACCGCGGGAGCGCTCGCGCCTCCGTGGTCAACCACGGCCGACTGACCACGGCCGAGCAGGTGGCCCTCGCCGCCACGCTCGCCGACCCGCGTTTCCGAGCTGAGGCCGCGCTCGGCCCGGGTGCGTGCCACGGCGGCTCGTCCTACCGGCTGACCACCCATACCCGCACCGACCCCGGCACCGGTAAGGGCACGGGCGCGGCCCAGGGCGCGGGCGCGGCCCAGGGCACGGGCGCGGCCCAGGGTGCGGGCACCACCAACGGTGGAGGCACCGACAGGGGCGCCGGCAACACCGATCGGAACGCCGGCACCGGCTACACAGATGCCGGCACCGGATCCATCGACGCGTCGTGGACCGAGTGCGACGCGGCCGAGCGGCCGGTCCTGACCGACCTGATCGACCGGATCGTCGCGGCGGCCCGGTTCTGACAGTGGACCAGCGGTGGCGGTCGGCCACCGTACTGGGCACGATGGTGGGCGTGATCGCCATCGAACTTGCCCGTCGGCTGCGCGACACCGGTCTGGTGTGGCGGCCGGCCATGGGTGACCGGTTCGCGATACCGGATCGGGACATGGACGACGATGTGTTCGTACTCAGCAACATGACGATCGAGATCCACACCCGGCCGGAGGGTCGGTTCATCGGCTTCAACGGCACCACCGAGTGGGCGCTCGATGATCTCGCCCAGGACGAGGCGGTCTGGCTGCCGCGGGAGGATCAGCTTCGGTCGCTGCTGGGCGGCGCGTTCCGCCGGCTGGAGCGCACGACCGACGGGTACCGGGTGGAGACGGTCGTCGCCGGTGACGGTGCCGAATTCCTCGCCGACAACGCCGAGCAGGCATACGGCTACGCGCTCCTGAGTTTGATCGAATCCGCCCTCGAGTGATCGGATCGGGCGACTGGTCGGATCGGGCGTCGGGCTCGGCGGAGCTCATGCGGGCCGACGAAATCGCGGACGAAATCGCCGACGCGATCGGCTACCTCCTCACCCGACCTCGCCGGGTGGCGATAATGAAATTCTGGTACGCCGACGGAACAGTAAGGGGCAATTCGCACCCGCTCGGGCTAAGCGCGGATAAGTGGCGCACACGTCGTGATATCCGGGTCGCCACCTCGCATATCCGGGGGTCCCCCGATGGCCTTGGTGGCGCGCGGGGCGCACGCTGGAGGCGCAACGGTATGCGCCGTGCAAGACCGCGACCTTCCGTGACAATGATCGAGACCCGTGCCGTACCGTTCGTACCCGGGAGGGTAAACATGAACGCAGCTCGCATGCTTGCCTGGCTGATCCTTCCGCTGGTCGCGCTGGTGGCGATCGGCGCGCTGGCGATCTGGCTGGTCCACGCCCTTATCGGACTGGCGGTGTACCTGGTCATCGGTGGGCTGGTCGCGGCCGGCGTGGTCTACCTGTACGGTCGGGCGAAGCGGGCGGTAGCGCCGGGCACCCGCAGTCGCCGCCGCATCGACGCCGCCGCGGACACCTACCGGATGCGCGACCGCTGACCGTTGTGGCGCGCCACGGCGCGCCGCCGGGGCCGGGTAAGCTGGGCCTTCGGGATTGACAATGGTGTCGCGGGATTGAAAGGGTTTGCTCGCGGTCTTGTTGACCTCCGGTTCTCAGGCGGTGTGATGCGTTCCCGCAGATCTCAGGTGCGGACCAAAGTCGTCGCGCTGCTGCTGTCACTCGTGGCGCTGTGGGCGTTCGCGGCGTTCGCGACCCTTCGCGAGGGCGTCAACCTGCTGTGGGTCGACACCCTCGACCAGAAGGTCGACCGGCCGGCCGACTCGCTGATCACCGCGCTTGAGCAGGAGCGCCGGGTGTCGCTGGTCTACCTCGGTGACCGGGATACGCCCCGGCAGGTGGCCCTGGCCGCCGCCCGGACACGGACCGACCGGGCGCGCGCCGCCTTCGTGCGGCTGGCCGGCGGCGCCGACGTCCGCAGAGCGGCGGACGCGACCGAGGAGAACCGGATCCGGGCGGCGTTCGATCGCCTGTCGGACCTCGACCCCGCGCGCCCGGCCATCGAACTGCGCAATGTGGATCGCTCCCGGGCGGCAAACACCTTCACCACCGTGATCGACACCGTGTTCGGCACCTATGGTGCGCTCGCCAGGGTCAACGATCCGGCCCTGGCCGGGCGGGGTCGGAGCCTGGTCGCGCTTGGCCGCGCCCGCGAGGTGTTGTCCCGGGAGGACGCACTCCTGTCCGGCATGCTGGCGGCCAAGGACGACTCGGCCGTCGAACGTCGATCGTTCACCGAACTCGTCGGCGCCCGACGGTTCCTGTACGCCGCGATCGAACCGGAGCTGCCCGACGCCGAACTTCTGGCCTATCGGCAGCTCGACGCGGGTAGTGGGTTCACCGCG
>JAVHWE010000409.1:0-19676 GCA_032160285.1 Micromonosporaceae bacterium
GTGCTCCAGCCAGTGTTCGGCGAAGGCCCACGCGCCGTGACCGAAGCCCGGTACGAACAGCACCGGCGGCGCGTCGGTGGCCTCGTCCGGGGTCGCGACGAGCACCTCGCGACGCACCGGGACGGGCGGGAATGCCCACTCCCGCCGCCGCATCATCCTGGTGGTCACGCGACCCCTTCCAGTTCGTCCATGCAGGTCTGCAGCGCGCGCAGGTACTCCAGGTGGTCGAGCTCAAACCAGTGCCGCGCCGACTCGGCGATCTTGACCTTGGTGTAACGGCGCTCCGGCTCGCGCCGGTGCCGGTCCCAGATCGCCGCGGCCCGGTCCGGCGCGACCTCCCACAGTCGAAACCAGCGGGCCGCGACCACCGTCTGCCAGTGCGCCAGCGCGAACATGCCGCTGTCGGGCTGGAGCAGCCCGGCGACGGCGAGCGTCGGGTACGTGCGGGAGAACAGTTGCAGCCGCAGGTGCGGACGCCCCTCGGTATCGCCGGCGGTGTCGATGCCGAGCAGGTCGGGCTCGACGAACTCGAACGCCGGCCGGTACCCGGTGGCGAGCACCACGATGTCCGGTTCTGCGGTCGAGGAGTCGGTGAACTCGACCGTGCCGCGGGTGAACCGGGCGACGTCCGGAACCGGCGTGATGGCGCCGTGACCCACGTGGTACACGAGTTGGCTGTTGATGATCGGATGGGTCTCGTACAGCTTGTGGTCGGGTTTACGCAGGCCGAACCGGGTGAGGTCGCCCACGGTGGCGCCCAGCATCCGCCGGAACAGCCAGCGCCGCAGCCACAGCGGCGCCCGCCACCAGCGCAGCACGTCGTTGGCCTGGTCGGTCGGGCGGCCCAGCGCGTACTTGGGCGCGTACCAGTAGCCGCGGCGGGTCGAGTGCCAGCAGCGCGCCGCCTGCTGAGCCGCCTCGACGGCGATGTCGCAGCCGGAGTTGCCGCCGCCGACCACGAGCACCTTCCGACCGCGCAGCTGGGCCGGATCCTTGTACGCGCTGGCGTGCATCACCTGGCCGCGGAACGTGTCCAGGCCCTCGATGGTGGGCCAACGGGGCGACCAGTTGTGGCCGTTGGCGATGACCACCGCCCCGTACCGCATGACGCGGGGCTCGCCGCCGCGCGAGCCGCGGATCGTCACGTCCCAGTGCCGCTCGACCGCCGCCGGCTCGACCCGGATCACCTCGGTACCGAACCAGATGTGCTCGCGCAGCCCGAAGTGGTCGGCGTACCGCTCGAAGTACGCCAGTACCAGGGAGTGGTGCGGGTAGTCCGGCCAGTCGTCGGGCATCGGGAAGTCGGGGAACTGGGTGAACGGCTTCGACGAGATCATGTGGGTACCGGCGTAGACCGGGCTGCGGTCGTGCCGCCAGTTCCACCCGCCGCCGACGGTGGTCTCCCGTTCGTAGCAGTCCACACTGAACCCGGCCTCACGCAGGTTCTTGATGGCGGTCAGGCCGCTGCCACCGGCGCCGATGACGCAGACGGTGTCGCCGCGATCGTAGACCGGACCGCCACCGGGCCAGATCCGCGCCGCCGACGCGACGGCGGCCGTGGTATCGGGCCGAACTCCGCTGTCTTCATTCACGTGTCAGGTTCCTCCCGGGGTGGGCCTTTCGGAGCGGGCCTCCCGGGTCGGAATCCTTGCCGGCGCCGGACGGTCTGTCCACCCTCGTTCGGATCACGTGCGGCGGGCCGGCGGTCAGATCCGCAGTCCGCCGAGCTCAGCCGCGCGGACCCGCGGTTCAGATCGGCGTGGGCAACGGCGCGGACCCGCAGCTCAGATCGGCGCGGGCAGCGGCGCGGACCGGCGGCTCAGATCGGCGCGCCCGGCGCAGTCAGCGGCGCGGACCGGCGGCCGGGCGGCAGGATCACGTCGACCAACAGCGGAAGGTGGTCGCTGGCGGTGGCGGCCGGCGCGGCGTCCAGGACCCGGTAGGCCGCGATGCCGCAGCGCGCATCGACGAGGATCGCGTCGATGCGCCGGCGCGGAGCGGCCGCCGGGAAGGTGCCGGCTCCCGCCTGTCCGGTGGCCGCGGCCGCGTCGACCAGGGCGCCGTCGGCGGTGAGGGCCCACCAGGCGCGGCCGTCGGCGGTCTCGTTCAGGTCCAACCCGACGAGCAACGGCGCATCCGTGTCGGACAGCATCCGCCGCAGGAGCGCGGCCTGGGCCGGGCGCTCGCCGGGATCGGTGGCCAGATGCGAGCCGGCGACGACGAACGGGACCCGGTTGACCTCGCAGTCGACCAGTACCGTGCCACGCATGTGCCGGCCCGGCGTCAGCGGGTACCGCACGCACCGGTGCCCGCGCACGGCCACCCGCAGGTTGGTCAGCACGAGATTGCCCAGGGCAGGCTCGCCGCCGCCGGCGACCACCAACCCGAACCGGCCGGCCAAGGTGGCCGACCTGGTCCGCCACCGCAACCGCCGGGGCGCCTCCTGAAGCACGACCACGTCCGGTGCGGCGGCGCGGACGACGGCGGTCAGCGCGTCGACGTCGTCGCGCAGCGAGTGCACGTTGTAGGACAGCAGCCGCAACCGCGGCCCGCCGGCGTCGGCCGGCACGTCGGCCGGGGCGGGCACGTCAAGCGGGACGGACACGTCGGCCGGGGCGGGCACGTCAAGCGGGACGGACACGTCAGCCTGGGCGGGCACGTCGGGCGGGACGGACACGTCAGGCTGGGCGGGCACGACAGGGTGGACGGGCCAGGTCGGCCGCGCCGACAACGCCGGCCAGCGTGCCGAGTTGGGCCCCGCGCACGTCGGCGACGGGCAGCCGGCCGCGGGCGACCAGGGCGTCGCGGTAGCTCGCCTCGGCCGGCGCGAGCAGCAGGTCGCCGGCCTCGATCACGCCGCCGCCGATGACGATGCGCTGCGGGTCGAACGCCTGTACCACGTCGGCCATGTTGTTGCCGAGCCAGTACCCGATCTGGTTGAAGGCCGAGCGCGCCGCCTGGTCGCCGGCGCGGGCGGCGGCGGTGACCATCGGCCCGGTGATCGCCGTCGCCGCCCCGCCGGACAGCGCGAGCAGCCGCGCCGCGGTATCCGGCGCGTCCTCGGCCGCCGCCCGCGCGAACCGGACCAGGGCGTGACCGCTGGCGTACTGCTCGAGACAGCCGTGCCGGCCACACCCGCACGGCAGCCCCTCCGGCACGACCCGCATGTGGCCGAGCTCTCCGGCGATGCCGTGGGCGCCGCGGACCAGGCGGCCGGCGAACACCACGCCACTGCCGATCCCGGTACCGACGGTGTAGAGCACCATCGAGTCCGCCGCGTCGCTGCCGGCGCCGAAGCGGAACTCGGCCCACGCGGCGACCTTGGCGTCGTTTTCGAGCACGACCGGCAGCTTGAAGCGGCCCGCCACGTGGTCGCGCAGCGGTACGTCGTGCCAGGCGAGGTTCGGGGCGAACAGGATGGTGGAGCGCTGCTCGTCGATCCAGCCGGCGGCGCCGACACCGATCGCCTCGATACCGCCGTACCCGAGCAGCTCGGTGATGACCTCGACGATCATGGTGAGGATACCGTCCGGGTCGTTGGCGGGCGTGGGCCGCCGCGTCTCGGCGAGCACCGTACCGCCGTCGTCGACGACCCCGCCCAGCACCTTGGTACCGCCGACGTCGACGCCGATCGTCAGCGACATCCTCAGGTACCCCCGCCCGAGGCGGGTCGCGGCGGATCGGCCGTTGCCGCGGCCCAGGAATCGTGCCGGTCCGGTGTGCCCAGGACGGTACCGAGCGACCGCAGCAGCCCGGTGAGCCCGACCGCCAGGTCACCGACGGAGCCGGCCACCCGCTCGGCGAACTCCGGACTCGGGTCGCGCAGCGCGGCGATCACCCGGCAGACCGGGCAGATACAGCAGTTGGCCGACCCGGTGGCAAAGCCGCCGCCCGCACCGAGGCTCGCCCCGCCGCCAGCGCTCGCCCCGCCACCAGCCCCGCCGCCCGCGGTCGGGCCGCCGCCCGCGCTCGCCCCGCCCGTCGCGTTCGCCGTCACGTCGCCGCCCGCGCCTGCCGCCGCCGGGTTTACGCCGCTGACGTGGCCGTTCAGGCCGGCCGTCAGGTCGTCGAGTCGGTCCGCACCGAACACCTGCTCGGCCAGCGTACGCAGCTGCCGCCGGGCCTCGATGCCCTGCAGCGCCATGGCCACCGCACCGAGGCTGGCCGCCACCAGCCGCTCGGCCTCCTCTCGCGGCGACGCACCCCGCGCGGCGTCCTCCGCTCGCGGGGACGCACCCCGCGCGGCCTCGTCTCGCGGCGACGCACCCCGCTCGGTCACGCCGGGCTCGGCGTCTCTACGCGGCGCTTCAGCTCCCGGAGTGCACTATCCATGATCATTTTCTCCGCCTTGCGCTTGAACATGCCGAGCATGCCGATCGACAGCTCCACGGCCAACGTGTAGGTCACCGTGGTGGTCCCGTCGGCGTTGTCGGCCAGGTCGTACGAGCCGTCCTGGGCCCGCTGCATCTTCGACGGGGCGAGCAGGTGCCACTCGATCCGCGAGATGTCCTCGGCGTAGGAGTACACCAGCGTGTACTCGTCGGCCACGACACCGGCGTCCAGGACGAACCGGACCTGGCTGGCGTAGCCGTCCTCATACTCTCCGACGACCTCGGTCTCCTTGACCGCAGACACCCATTCCGGGTACCGGGAGAAGTCACTGATGACCTCGGCGACCCGTTCGCACGGCGCGTCGATGACGATCGACTGCGTCGAGGTGTCCGTCATGCCCGGCACGCTACCCTCGCCGGCCAGGACACCTGCGTGCGCCTCCCGGTACCGACGATCAAGGCGCCGGCGTCCGCATAGAGTTGGCTCACATCGCCGGAGACCCGTACCGGGGCCGGCAGCAACCGACCCGAGGAGTCGACGTGCGGGAGTTCTCCGTACCGCCGGTCGCGGACATCGGCGATACCGCCAACCTGGCCGATCCGGTGTGGCACAACGCGACCGACACGCCGGACACGGTCCAGTTCGCCCGCCGTGACGGGTCCCGCTGGGAGGACGTGACGTGCGCGCGATTCCGCGACGAGGTCGTCGCGCTGGCCCGCGGCCTGATCGCCGCCGGCATCCGGCCGGGTGACCGGATCGCGCTGATGAGCCGGACCCGGTACGAGTGGACGCTCATCGACTACGCCATCTGGGCGACCGCCGCGGTCACCGTGCCGGTCTACGAGACCTCGAGCCCCGAGCAGGTGGCGTGGATCCTGTCGGACTCCGGCGCGGTCGGCTGTTTTGTCGAGACCGCCGCCCATGCCGAGCTGGTGACGGGGGTCCGCGACCCGGCCGGCACCTTGACGCGGCTGTGGCTCATCGACGGCGCCGCCGCCGACGGTACGGGGGACGGCGGGTTGACCGAGCTGGTCGCGGCCGGGGCCGCCACGCCGGCCGACGAGGTCGACCGGCGGCGGGCCGCGGTGTCCGCCGACGACGTCGCCACCATCGTCTACACCAGTGGCACGACCGGCCGGCCCAAGGGGTGCGTGCTGTCGCACCGCAACATCTACTTCGACATCGCCAACGCGCTCCCCGGCCTGCGGTCGCTATTCCGCGACGACGGCTCGACCCTGCTGTTCCTGCCGCTGGCACACACGTTCGCCCGGATCATCCAGGTCGGCTGCGTGCAGGCGCGGGTCCGGATGGGCCACGCCGCGGACATCCAGAACCTGCTCGCTGATCTGGCGTCGTTTCGGCCGACGTTCATCCTGTCGGTACCCCGCGTCTTCGAGAAGGTACACGGTGGCGCGCAGCGACGGGCCACCGCCGACGGCCGGGGCGCCATCTTCGCGCGGGCCGAGCAGGTCGCGATCGAGTACAGCGAGGCGGCCGATGGCGCCGGGCCCGGCCTGCTGCTGCGGGCCGAGCACGCACTGTTCGACCGGCTGGTGTACGGCAAACTGCGAGCGGCGCTCGGCGGCAACTGCTCGGTGGCGCTGTCGGGCGGCGCACCGCTCGGCACCCGCCTGGCGCACTTCTACCGCGGTCTCGGTATCACCGTCCTGGAAGGGTATGGGCTGACCGAGACCGCGCCGGTGATCTCGGTCAACACCGGCGACGCCAACCGGATCGGTACCGTCGGCCGGCCGCTGCCCGGCGTGCGGGTGCGTATCGCCGACGACGGCGAGATCATCACCAAGGGCGACAATGTCTTTCGACGGTACTGGGGCGACGAGGCCGCCACCGCGGAGGCGTTCGACGCCGACGGCTGGTTTCGCACCGGGGACCTCGGCGACCTCGACGATGACGGCTTCCTGCGGATCACCGGCCGCAAGAAGGAGATGATCGTGACCGCCGGCGGCAAGAACGTGGCGCCCGCCGTACTGGAGGATCGGCTGCGCCGCCACCCGCTCGTCAGCCAGTGCATGGTGGTCGGCGACCGGCAGCCGTTCATCGCCGCGCTGGTCACCCTCGACGAGGAGGTGCTGCCGGGGTGGCTGTCCGCGCACGGCTTCCCGGCCGACACCGTCCCGGCCGACGGCTTCCCGGCCGACAACACCTTCCGGGCCGACACCGGAATCGGGGAGCTGCGACACGATGAGCGGTTACGCGCCGCCGTGGCGGAGGCGGTCGACTACGCTAACCGGGCCGTGTCACAGGCCGAGGCAATCAGGTCGTTCCGGATCCTTCCCCGGGATTTCACCGAGGCCACCGGTGAACTCACGCCATCCCTGAAGGTCAAGCGCAACGTGGTGCTGAAGGAGTACGCCGACGAGATCGCCACGATCTACGGCGGCTGACGAGTCGGTCAGCCCCGTCATCCTGCCCCGACCGCGGCTGCTCGGACTCGCCGTCAGGGTGGTCATGCTCACCCTGGTGTCGCTGATGTCGCTGTACGCGGCGCCGTTCGAACGGGTGATCGGCTGGCTCGTGCTGATCGCCGTGGCGGCCGCGGCGGCAGTGGTCTTCTCCGAACACCCGGTGGGCGGCCCGGTGGCCCGGTTCTGCGAGGTGGCGGCCGTGTGCCTGGCCGCCGTCTGGCTCGGCCACGCCGTACCGGCCGAACCGGGGTCGATGCCGGCCGCGGCGACCGTCCTGCCGTACCTGACCGTGCCGGCGGTGTCGGCCACCCTGTTTCGCCGCCACCCCGAGGTACCGCTCCTGCTGCTGACGGCGGTCGTCGCGCTGGGCGGTGCGCCGGTGGTCGACGACGGGCTACGGACCGGCGCGTACGCCTGGCCGGCGTTGGAGTGGCTCGGGCTGGCCGGGATCGCCGCGGCGACCGCGGGAACCCTCCAGTACAGCCTGCTGTCGCAGCGCAATTCCCCGCAGCCGTACGCCGAGGCCACCCGCCTGCTGACGCAGCTGCGCAGCGTGGCCCGCCAGCTGCCGGGGGCCACCCTCGATCCGGGTGGCCTGGCCGAGCACCTGCTCGACGAGGTACGGGCGGTGGCGCCGGCGACCCGGGCGGCGGTGCTGTCGGCCAGCGGCGGCGGCCGGCTGGTGGTGCTGGCCCAGATCGGCGCCGAACGGGTCGACTGGGAAACCGGCCTGGACGCCGACTCCGCCATCGCCGACGCCTGGGCCAGCCAGCAGCCGCAGACCGCGAACCGGTCACAGGCCAGGTCCTCGATGCCGCCCGGATCCGACGTGTCCGCGCTGATCATGCCGCTGGTGGCCGGTGTCCGTACCGTGGGCCTGATCGCGCTGGAGATCGACGCGCCCGCCGCGTACCCGCCCCTGATGGTCGCCCACGCGGCACAGGTCGTAGGCCCCGCGGCGCTGCGGCTGGAGGCCGCGCTGCTGTTCGACGAGGTCCGGTCGCTGGCGACGTCGGAGGAGCGGCAGCGGCTCGCCCGCGAGATCCACGACGGGGTGGCCCAGGAGCTGGTCATGGTCGGCTACGGCATCGACAACGCGCTGGGCACCCTGCCCGATGCCGAGGCCACCACCGCCGAGCTGCGCACCCTGCGCTCGGAGGTGACCCGGGTGATCACCGAGCTGCGGCTGTCGCTGTTCGAACTACGCAGCGAGGTCGACCGGTACGGCGGGCTGGCCACCGCGATCGCCGACTACGCGCGGACCGTGGGGCAGTCCGCCGGCCTGCGCGTGCACCTGTCGCTGGACGAGTCGACCGCCCGGCTGCCGGCGGCGACCGAAGCCGAGCTGCTTCGCATCGCCCAGGAGGCGATCACCAATGCCCGCAAACATGCCGGCGCGGAGAACCTGTGGGTGTCCTGCACCATCGATCCGCCCTATGCGGAGATCGAAGTGTCGGATGATGGACACGGAATGGTGGATAGTCCTAAAGAGGGCCGCTACGGCCTTGCAATCATGGCGGAACGCGCGGAACGTATCCGAGGCCGTTTGGAGATCAGGCCACGGGTCCCCAACGGCACCACGGTGGCAGTGGTGCTTGGCCAGGCGTCCCGGCGCGGTAGCGTGTGAGTCACACTAAAGGGAGAGAGCTCCGGATATGTCCACACCCGTGAACTCAACGGCGCGCACCAAGGTCCTACTCGTCGATGACCACGACCTCATCCGCCGGGGGCTGCGCCACGCGTTCGAGCGTGACCGCCAGTTCGAGGTCGTCGGCGAGGCCGCGACCGCCGCGGAAGCGATCCGCCAGGCCGGTGCCCTCCAACCCGACGTCGTCATCATGGACCTGCGGCTGCCCGACGGCAGCGGCCTGGAGGCGACCCGGGCCCTACGCAAGACCAGCGCGAACATGGGCATCGTCGTGCTCACCATGTACGCCGGTGACGATCAGCTCTTCGGTGCCCTCGAAGCCGGCGCCAGCGCGTTCGTGCCGAAGACCGCCCCGGCCGACGAGGTGGTGGCCGCCGCCCGCCACGCCGCCTCCGCGCCCAGCGCCTTCACCGCCGCCGACCTCGCCGAGGCGATGAAGCGTCGGCTCGCTCCGACCGGCCCGCAACTGTCCCCCCGCGAGGGCCAGGTCCTGCGCCTGCTCGCCGACGGCATGAGCGTCGCCGGCATCGCCAAGCAACTTTTCGTATCGGAGTCCACGGCGAAAACCCACATCTCCAAGCTGTACGAGAAGCTGGGCGCGGCCAACCGGGCCCAGGCCCTGATGACGGCCCTGCGCCTGGGCCTGCTCGAAGCCCCCGACACCCCGAAGTTCTGACCCGCACCCCGCCGTGCACGTCGACGGCGTCGGAGTCGACGCACCCGACCTGGCGTCGCTCGCCCTGTACAACTATGGGCACTTCACCTCCATGCGGGTCGAGGACATGGCGGTGCGGGGACTCGGCCTGCACCTGGCGCGGCTCGTCGCCGATTCCGGGCACCTGTTCGGCCATGCGATCGATCCGGACCGGGTGCGCGACCTGGTCCGGCGGGCGGTACCGGCGCACGGGGGCCCGGTCGTGGTGCGGGTCACCGTCTTCGCGCCCGACTTCGACCTGAGCCGACCCGGACGCGACGTGCGGCCGAAGATCCTGGTGACGCAGCGACCCGCGCCGCCCACCGCCCAGCCGCCGCTGCGCGTGCGGACGTGTCGGTTTGACCGTGACCTGCCAGGGGTCAAGCACACCGGACTGTTCGGGCAACTGCACGAGCGCCGCAGCGCCCAGCTCGACGGCTACGACGACGCGCTGTTCGTCGGTACCGGTGCCGTGATCTCCGAGGGTCCTACCTGGAACATCGGCTTCATCAGGTCCGGACGGGTGATCTGGCCCGAATCGACGTGCCTTCCCGGGGTCACGATGCGACTGATACGGGCCGCGCTGGCCGCCGCCGGCGTCGCGACCCGAGCTGTTCCGGTCGGCGTCTCCACCGTGGCCGACATGGACGCGGCGTTCGCCACGAACGCGGCCACCGGAGTCCGCGCGATCTCACACATTGACGATCTCGATCTCGGCCGGGATGGGGGCCTGCTGGCGAGAATCGGCTCGGCGTACTGGGCGACGGACGCCGAAGCCTTGTAAGCGGCCGTGACCGGGCCGGCTATTGGCGGGTCAGCAGCTTGCGCATCCGGTCGGCCTGTGCCTGCCAGCGCCAGTCCCGTTCGACCCAGGACCGACCGGCGGCCCCGAGCCGGCGGGCCAGCACCGGATCGGCGAGCAGGGGCGCGATCCGGTCGGCGACGGCGGCCGGGCTTCGACCGTCCACGACGTACCCGGTCTCACCGTCGCGCACCGCGTCCGGGGCGCCGCCGGAGTCACCGGCCACCACCGGCAACCCGGTCGCCGACGCCTCCAGGTAGACGATGCCGAGCCCCTCCACGTCGAGCCCCCGGCGGCGGGTGCGGCACGGCATCGCGTACACGTCACCGGCCGCGTAGTGCGCCGGCAGTTCCTTCCATGGCACGCCGCCGGTGAACACGACGGCCGGCTCGACGCCGGCCTCCCGGGCCAGGCGCTGCAGCGCCGGCCGGTAGGGGCCGCCCCCCACGACCAGCAGTACCGTGTCCGGCACCCGACGGCGCACCGCCGGCAGCGCCCGGATCAGCGTGTCCTGCCCCTTGCGCGGCACCAGCCGGGACACACACACGATGACCGGCCGGTCGGCCAGGCCGTACCGCCGACGGATCTCGCGCCCGTCGACGCCGGGGTGGTACGCGTCGATGTCCACCCCGGGCGCCAGCCGGTCCAGCCGGGTCACCCCGTCGAGCGCCCGGCGCAGCCGTACCCGCTGGTAGTCGGTCAGGTAGGTGACCACATCGGAGCCGGTGCCGATCCGGCGGAGCAGCCCCCGCGCGCCCGGCAGCGCGGCCCAGCCGACCTCATGTCCGTGCGTCTGGGCGATCGCCCGGTCGATGCCGGTACGCCGCCGCAGCCCGGTCGCGAGCAGCCCGAGGGGGGCCGCCGCGCCGAACCATACGGTGTCGCACCCGTGCGAGCGGGCGATCTCGGCGGCCCGCCGGGCCACCCGGCGGGTTGGCAGCAGGACCCCGGTGCCGTCGCGGACCACCTCGAACGGCTGCTCGGCGTCGAACGCGGCCGCGCCCCGCCAGGTCGAGGCGTACACCACGACCGACCCGGCGGGCTGGCGGACCGCGAGGTTGTGCACGAACTGCTGGATGCCGCCCGGCCGCGGTGGAAAGTCGTTGGTGACCAGCAACGTCTTCGTCACGGGTTACCGCGGGATCCGGGCCCAGGCGGCGGCCGCGGCCATCCGCTGCACCGTGGTCGGATGCGATCCGAACAGCAGGTGCTCGACCGGGTTCGGGTCGGGATCGCCCAGGTTGACCCGTGACAGCCGCGCCTGCATGGCCGCGAACGTCGTCGCGTCGCCGGTGAGCGCGAGCGCGTGCCGGTCGGCCCGCGACTCGATCCGGCGCGAGATCGCGGCCTGCGCCGGCCCGGCGACCAGACCGGCGACCGCCACGATCGCCAGTAGCAGCGCCACCGCGCGGGGCTCGCCCAGCGAATCGACCCGGGCCAGGCGTAGCAGACCGGTCCAGCCACCCATCAGGTACAGCAGGCAGGCCGCCGACGCGGCGCCGAGCGCCCCGACCACGGTACCGGTGACCACGTCACCGTCCCGGGCATGGCCGAGTTCGTGCGCGACAACCGACTGCACCTCGGCCGGGGAAGCCTCGCGCAGCAGCGTGTCGTAGACGACGATCCGGCGGGTGGGGCCGATTCCCGACACGTACGCGTTGACGGCCCGGGTACGCCGCGACGCGTCCGCGACGAGCACGTCGCGCACCCCGACGCCGTCGCGGTCGGCCATCGCGATCAGATCGGTGCGCAGCGGACCCGCCGCCAGCGGGGTGAACCTGTTGAACACCGGCTCGACCAGCACCGGAAACACAAAGCTCAGCAGCACGGTCAGGGCCGCCCCACCGACCGCCGCCCACACCCACCACCACCGCGGTGCGACGTGCGTGACGGTGTACAGGCAGACCAGCACGACCGCGGCCAGCACGGCGCCGATCGCGTAAGCCTTGAGCAGGTCGACGGCCCAGCCACCCCAGCCCTGCGTGGACAGCCCGTACCGCCGCACCACCACCTGCCGCCAGGCCGCGAACGGCAGCCCGACCAGTTCGGAGACGACAACGATGATCAGCCCGCCGAACAGCGCCTCGGCCAGCCAGTGACCGCCGAACGGCCGGCCGGCCAGTCGCACCAGGGCGGCGCCGAGCGGGGTGAGCCCCAGGGCCAGGGCGGCCGCCAGACCGACCGCCATCGCCCCGTACGTGCCGGGCCGCAACGCGGCGTGGAAGGCGCGACCGCGCGCGACGGCGTCGGCGGGGATGTCCCGGAGCGCGTCGAGCTGTTCCGACCGCGGCGGTACCGGTGTCGTCCACGACACCCGCACCGTCAGTACCAGTACCAATGCGACCACCAGCAGCAGTAGCGCGGCGGCGGCCCACCACCGAGGGGTCATCGGGTGGCTCCTCCCGCTTGATCGGCGAGCCAATCCTAGGCGGCCCGGCCGCCCAGCCGCCGCGGCGCGGTGCGCCTCACGCGGCGTGGTGGTCGTGCCGGGGCCCCGCCACCAGCCGCAGCCGGGGTCGGGGCTCCTCGCGGCTGAGCACGGTCACCTCGAAACCGACATCCGCCAGCGCCTGCAGCGCGTACCGCTCGGCCCGGTCGTCGGTACCGCCGTCGGGGTCACCGTCGACGACCGCCGGGCCGTCACCGAACAGCAGGTTGACCACGCATTCGCCGCACGCCTGCCCGCGCACCGAGCACGTGTCGCAGTCGATCAGCATCGCTCCTCCTAGCGGTCCACCACCGTGGGTAACCACTACGGTAGGAGTGGGGTATGACAGAAACCCGCCGGCCCCGACCGGGCGACAACCGGCGGTCCGGCTGAGCTCAGCGACCGCCGCCCGACCGCCCGCGCCGACGCCCGGGCCGGGCGACTACCACCGGGCGGCTACTACGCCTGGCCAGGGCGGCTACTACGCCCTGGCCAGGCGGCGCAGCAGGGAATCCGCGCCCAGCGGGTACGCACCGTGGCGGCGCACGCCGTCGGCGACCTCGCGGTCGGACGAGATGACCACGATCGGCCGGCCAGCCGGTTCGGCCCGGACCAACCGGCGGATCAGGTCGTCGGCGGTCTCGCCCTTGCGGGAGAACAGCACCCGTACCCCGCGCGGCGCAGGTGGCAGACCGACGACCCGTTCGGCCCCGTCGAACACGACGGTGACCTCGGCGCGGGTCTGCGCGGCCAGTCCACTCAGACCGGTAACCAGGCGGCTGCGCTGCTGTTCGAGCGAGATCTCGCCGAACCCGCGCTTGGTCACGTTGTACCCGTCCACCACGAGGTGCGCCTTGGGCATCGCCAGCAGCTGGTCCAGGCGTACCGGGTCGTCGGCGTCCAGTGCGCGCGCGGCGGTACCGCCGGCAGCCCGTCCCGGTCGCTCCGCGTACGTTTCGGCGACGAAGTCGGCCGGCAGGCGGTCGGTCGGTTCGAGGGCCAACTCCCGGCGCAGCCCGACGGCGGCCCGGCCGATCGTCTCCAGCAGCAACCAGAGCCGCGCGTCGTCGACCGCCCGGGCGTCCTTGGCGGTCTGCCGCGCCGAGCCGGCCAGCGACTCCGCCTCCGCCAGCTTGGCCTTCAAGCGCCGTACCTCGGCCTCCTGATCGGCGGCCGCACGGCTGGCCCGGCCCTTCTCGGTGGCCAGCATCTCGGCCGCCTTGCGCTCCCGGGTCTGCGTCTCCCGCAACGCCCGGGACAGGGCGCGGGCCTCGTCGCGGAGGCTACCGGTCTCGTCGCGCAGCCGGGCCAGCTCGTCGCGCAGCTTGTCGGCCTCGACACGGGCCACCGCGCGGTCGTGTTCGGTACGGACGAGGCGCTGCTCAATCTCGCGTACCCGCTCCTCGACGGCGGCGCTCGCGGCGTCGGCCCGGACCGCATGGGTCGCGGCGTCGACCATGCCGCGCCAACCCTCCGGCCGGGCGAGATAGGCCAGCGCGGCCACCTCGACCGGGTCCGCCGCGGCCGGCGGCGTGCCGGCGACCACCGCCCCGCCGAGATCGCCCGCCCCTTCGACGATCTTGGCGGCCACCCGCTGGCGCAGCAGCGGGTCGGTGGCGAGCTGGGTCGCGATGACCGCGCCACCGAGCCGGGCCCGCCGGTTGGGCGCGAACTTCGCCACCCGGCGCAGGGCAGGCGGCATCTCGTCGAAGGACAGCCCGGTCAACGCGGCGGCGGCCAGGGTGATCACCCGCTGCCGGACCTGCTCCGCCAGGACGGGCCCGCCGCCCGATTCGCCCGCCGAATCAATGGTCGGTTCGCCGCGGCGCGGCCGGCCGTGGGCGGCCCCGGCGGCCGGATCCGGCACGGCGTTGCCCACGGCGGATGCGGCGTTGTCGGCCGGGTCCTCTGCGAGCATGCGACAAGTGTCGCATTGCTGACCGGCCTGCCGCCGGTGCGATTCCCGCGAGCTCGGCGACCGCGGTCCGCCGACCCAACGGCGGTCGCCGCTCAGACCGATCGCGCGTGGCGACCGGAAAGTGTCGGACCGGCGTCGTAGCGTGCCGCCGTGGCCGACGCGGGGGGTGAGACGTTTTACCAGGAGACGCTGGACGCGCTGTTCGACGACGCGCGGGCCCGCTCGCTGTTCGCGACGACGTTCGTCGTGGTCGACCTGGAGACCACCGGTGGGGCCCCGGACGGCGGCGGCATCACCGAGATCGGCGCGGTGAAGGTGCGCGGCGGCGAGGAGCTCGGGGAGTTCGCGACGCTGGTCAATCCCGGGGCGCCGATCCCGCCGTTCATCACGGTCCTGACCGGCATCACCGAGGCGATGCTGATTCCGGCACCCCGCATCGACCAGGTGTTGCCGGCCTTCCTCGAATTCGCCGCCGACGCCGTGCTGGTGGCGCACAACGCGCCGTACGACACCGGTTTCCTCAAAGCCGCCTGCGCCGCCCACGGCCACCCGTGGCCCAGGCCGCTGGTGCTGGACACGGCGGCGCTGGCCAGGCGGGTGTTGACCCGTGACGAGGTGCCCAACAACAAGCTGGCCACACTGGCCGGCTGGCTGCGCTCGGCCCGGCAGCCCTGCCACCGCGCCCTCGCCGACGCGCGCGCCACGGTCGACGTCCTGCACGCGCTGATCGGGCGGCTCGGCGGCCACCGGGTGTACACGCTCGGGGAGACGCTCGAGTTCGTCAAGGCGGTCAGCCCGACCCAGCGGCGTAAGCGTCACCTCGCCGACAACCTGCCCGACACCCCGGGCGTCTACGTCTTCCGCGACGGCCACGACCGTCCGCTCTACGTCGGGACCAGCTCGTCGATCGCGACCCGCGTCCGCAGCTACTTCACCGCCTCGGAGAAGCGGGCCAGGATCAACACCGAGATGCTGGCCGCCGCCGAACGGGTCGAGGCCATCGAGTGCGCGCACACGCTGGAGGCGGAGGTACGGGAGCTGCGGCTGATCGCGGCGCACAAGCCGCCGTACAACCGCCGTTCGAAATTTCCCGAGCGGGTGATCTGGCTCAAGCTCACCGCCGAGGTCTATCCGCGACTGTCGCTGGTCGGCAAGCTGTCCGCCGACGGCGGCGTCTATCTCGGGCCGTTCGCCTCGCGTCGACTCGCCGAACTCGCCGCGGCCGGGGTGCACGAGGCCCTTCCGTTGCGGCAGTGCACCCAGCGCCTGTCGATCCGGCGGACCGCGGCGGCCTGTGTGCTGGCCGAGCTGGGCCGCTGCCCGGCGCCGTGCGAGCACCGGATCTCCACGGCGGAGTACGCGACGCGCGCGGCGGATCCGTTCCGGGCGGCCACGGCCGGCGACCCGGGCGAGGTCGTCCGCCGGCTGTCCGCGCGGATGCGGTCGTTGTCGCAGGCACGACGGTACGAGGACGCGGCCGTGGTCCGGGGTCGCCTGGTGGCCTTCCTGCGCGCGTCGGTGCGCATGCAGCGACTCGCCTCACTGACCGGGCGTAGCGAGGTGGTGGCGGCACGCCCGGGCCCGACCGGCGGGTGGGAACTCGCGGTTGTCCGCTACGGGCGCCTCGCGGCGGCCGGCGTCTCGCCGCCGCGCGTGCATCCCCGGCCGACGCTGAACACCCTGCTGGCGACCGCCGAGACGGTACGTCCCGGCCCCGGACCGGTACCGTGCGCCAGCCCGGCGGAGACCGAGCGGATACTGGCCTGGCTGGAACGTCCGGAGACCCGACTCGTCGCGGTCGACGACGGTTGGTCGTCGCCGGCGGCCGGCGCCGGGCGGTGGCGGCACCTGCTGACGATCGCGGAGGCCGCAAGTGGCAGCTTTATCACCCGGTTAGGGATTTAATAGATCCGACGAACGCACATACTCAAATGAACGTTCGTCGACCAGCCTGCTAACTACGCTGGACGGACCCCGGCTCTCTGCTTCCCGGCCCGGTCAGAGGAGGTGTCGAGTGGATTCCGGCTTCATCGGAATCGGCGGGCGCCTGGAACCTGCCCCGGGTGCGCTGCCGGACGCGGTCGGCTGGGATGATCTGCAGCGCATCAAACAGATGCCCGACGATGTGCCGCCAGAAGGCCGACAGCAGGCCGGAGCACCACCGGGTGACGGAGTCAGCCCCACCGATACGACGGCGTCGACCTCGACCGGTGGCGCCGCGGTAGTCCCGACCGGCACGACCGGGCCGCCGCACGATCGATGCGGTCAGGCCGCGATGCAGACGTCCGGCAACATCGCGGTGCACCCCGCGACGCCGGACGCGATCGCCGAGCACCCCGGACCGGCTGAGGCGGGGCCCGCCCCGGGCAACCTGGCCGATGCACAGATAGTGCGAGATAAGTCATCACACCCAAAGCCGGGGAAACCTTCGCCCGGCCCCCGCGGCGCCGAGCGCCCGGTCCGCCCCGGCGGCTCCGGTCGCACCCCGGCTCTGCAGTACCCCGAACGGGCGGTCGCGGCCGCACCCGGGCCGCACAAGCCCGCCAAGCCGACTGAGTCCGCCAAGGCGGCCAGGCCTACCGACGCCGCGGCCAAGCGCGTTGAGTGTGCGGTCCGGCCCGCTGATTCCGTGGCCGAGCGAACCGACCCGGCAAGGCCGGCCGAACCCGCCGCAGTGGACGCGGCCGCCGACCCGAGCGGGTCGCCGAACGCGGCGAAGCCGGCCAGAAAACCCAAGCCGGCGAAGGAGCGCAAGGAATCCCACCGGGACAAGGGTGCGAAGGCGCCGGTCGAGTCGGCGTTCTCGGCGCCCGCCGCGCCGGCGACCAGACCTCCCCGCGGCCGCTCCACCGGGTTCGCCCGCCGGCTGCTGTCCCGCCTGCCCTGGCCGTCCACCGGGGACCCGGTCGGTGAGCTGGTCCGCAGCCACCGCGCGATCCACGCCGGCGGGGACGTCAACCTGCTCCGTCGGGCGTACGCGATCGCCGAGCAGATGCACCGTGGCCAGACCCGCAAGAGCGGCGACCCGTACATCACCCACCCGCTCGCCGTCGCGCAGATCCTCGCCGACCTGGGCATGGACACCACTACGCTGGTGGCCGCCCTGCTGCACGACACGGTGGAGGACACCAGCTACACCCTCCAGGCGCTGGAGAGCGACTTCGGCCCCGAGGTGACGCTGCTCGTCGACGGCGTAACCAAGTTCGACAAGGTGTTCTACGGCGAAGCGGCCGAGGCCGAGACGATCCGTAAATTGATCATCGCTGCCGGCCGGGACGTGCGGGTACTGGTGATCAAGCTCGCCGACCGCCTGCACAACATGCGCACCCTCGACGCCCGCTCCCCCGCGTCCCGGGCCCGGATCGCCCGGGCGACCAGGGACGTCCTCGTACCGCTCGCCGACCGGCTCGGTATCCAGGCACTCAAGCGCGAACTCGAGGACTGCGTGCTGCGGTCGCTCAGCCCGAGCGGGTACGCGCTGGTCGCCGACTACGTCGAGCACCGCGGCGGCTGGCTGGACTACCTCGACCGGGTCATCTCAGCGGTGGAGCAGGAGCTGGAGCGGGCCAAGGTCGACGCGACCGTGTCACCCCGGCCCCGCCATCTGTACTCGATCTGGAAGGACACCGTCGCCGGCAACTACCGGGAGCCGCACGACCTGCCCCGGATCGTCATCGTGGTCGACGGGCCGGACGCCGACTGCTACGCCGTGCTGGGGGCGATGCACGGCCGGTGGCGTCCGGTACCCGGTCGTTTCAAGGACTTCATCGCCTCGCCGAAGAACAACCTGTACCGCTCGCTGCACACCACCGTGACCGGCCCGGAGGACGAACTCCTCGAGGTACTGATCCGGACCGCGCCGATGCACCGCGACGCGGAGTACGGGATCGTGGCCAACTTCCGGTACCCGCAGCACACCAGGCCCGTCACCGCGGACTCCGACGACCAGCTCGGCTGGCTGCGCCAGGTTCTCGACTGGGAGGGCGCCGCGGCCGACCCGGCGCAGTTCCTCTCGTCGCTGCGCTGCGACCTGGCCGAGTCGCAGATCATCGTCTTCACGTCGACGGGGCGTCCGGTGCTGCTACCGGCCGAGGCGACGCCGGTCGACCTCGCGTACACCCTCGACCAGGGGGTCGGCGACCGGTGCGTGGCGGCCAAGCTCAACGGCCGGCTGGTGGCGCTCTCCTCGGAGCTGGCCGACGGTGACGTCCTCGAAATCATCACCCGGCCGGGCCAGCGCGACGAGTTCGACTTCGACGCCAAGGCACCCGCGCCGGGCCCGTCCCGGGAGTGGCTCGACTTCGTCAAGACGCCGCAGGCGCAGCTGCACATCAGCCGGTGGTTCGCCGACGAGGAGTCACCGGCGGTCACCATCGCGAACAAGGTCCGGCTCGGCCGGCTCGCCGTCGGCCTGGCGCTGCGCCAGCGCGGTCGTGGCCTCGGTACCGACCTGCCGCTGGTCAAGTTGGCCGGTCAACTGGGCTATCCGGACCTGGAGACATTGCTCGTCGCCGTCGCCGACCACAAGCTACCGGCAACGGACATCGTGAACCGCCTGATCGCTTCGGTCGACCACACCCCCCGATGACCGATTAACCTTTTCGGGTGATCGCATCCGATCGACCCGCTGTTGTGCGGGCAGCAGCGCGCCTCGCCGTGTACCGCACGTTCTACCGGCTGCCGTGGCGGTGGCGGCGCCGGCTCGTGCGCCTCGGCAGCGCCAGTTACATCGTCGGCGCGGTCACCATCGTCCGCGACGCCGACGCGGCGCCCCCGGGCCGGATCCTGCTGCTGCGCCAGCCACCCGGTCCGGGCTGGTCCATCCCCGGCGGCCTGCTGGAACGTGGGGAGCACCCGGCCGTCGGTGCCGCCCGCGAACTCGCCGAGGAGTCCGGTATCCGGCTCGACGGGGCGCAGCTGACCCCCGCCGTACCGAACGCCATCGTCCATAGTCGTCGCCGCTGCGTCGACATGGTCTTCGAGGCCTCGGTACCGTCGACGGTGCCGCTGTCGGTCGATCCGGCGGAGGTGCACGAGGCGGCCTGGCACTCCCTCGACGACCTGCCTCGGCTGACCGGCGCGACCGCGCGGCTGCTCGCCCACTACGGCATCGGCCCGCGCAAGGATCACCCCGAGGATGACTAGCCCGCCGGCCGCGGCCGGGCTCCCCGCAGACGGCCCCCGGGCGGACGGGGCCGCCGCCGCCGGGCTCCCAGCGGCCGGCCCCCGGACGGCCGGGTTCGCTCCCGACGCGGTCGCGGCCGTTGTGCTCGCCGCCGGCGAGGGGCGCCGGCTGCGGCCCCTGACCGGGATACGGCCGAAGGCGCTCTGCCCCGTGGGCAACGTCACGCTGCTGGACCGGGCGCTGGCACGGATCGCCGGGCTCGGCCTGGCCGGCCCGGCGGCGGTGGCGGTGAACGCCTGTCAC
>JAVHWE010000421.1:0-5670 GCA_032160285.1 Micromonosporaceae bacterium
ATACGCGGTCGCTCTGCGAGCCCGGCCGGATTTGCCGTTGTCCGGGGTGGCCGCGCCAGGTGCCCCCTCAGCGTGGAGCGCGGGCGTGATCGGGTGGCGGGCCGTGCGGCTGGAGCTTGGCGCGGACCTCGTCGACCGCCGGGTGGTCGACCTCGGTCAGGATGTCCAGGGACCGTTGCCATGCCGCGCGGGCGGCGGGGAGGTCGGCGGCGGCCTCGTAGGCGTCGCCGAGGCGGCTCAGTGCGCCGGCGGCCTCGTAGCGGCTGCCGAGCTCGGTCAACAAGCCGAGCGCCGTGTGAAAGCACTCGACCGCCCGTGGGTACTGGCCGAGTTGGTGATAGGCGTAGCCAAGGGTGTCCCACGCGGTGCTTTCGCCGGTACGGTCGTCGGTCTCACGTTGCAGGAGTACGGCTTCCCGGCAGAACCGCACTGCCTGTTCGTGATCGCCGACGTGGGCGTGGCCCCAACCGACCGCATTGAGCGCCCGGCCCTCCCCCACCGCATGGCCGGCGACCCGGAACTCCTGCAGAGCCTGCTGCGAATGGCCCAACGCCTCGTGGTGGCGACCCTGCGCATATAACACGTGTCCGAGGGCGAGATGCGTACGGCCACGGCCGTTGTGATCGCCGAACTCGCCGTACAGGTCGAGCGCCTGTCGTAGCTGGGTCCACGCGTCGTCGTAGCGTTCCAACCAGGAGTACGCGCCGGCCAGCTCGCGGTGGGAGTACGCCTGCCGGGACCGGTCGCCGATCCGGCGGGCGGCTTCCAACGCGGCACGATGAATGGCCTCACGGTCGTAGCGATGCCCGCGCCGATAGCAGTAGACCTGCAGCGCCCAGGCCAACTGCCAGGTACAGGTGTCGAAGCCCGTGGCGGCGGCCCGATCGATCAGGCCCAGGAGCACCTGGTGCTCCGCGGTGAACCAGCCCATCGCCAGCTCGTGATGGGCAATATGCTCCGGCGTTGCTCCGGGCCGGGGCGCGCCCACGGGGATGCGGTCGCGGTGCGGATCGAGCAGGCGGTCGGCGGCGCAGGCGGTGTGCAGGTAGTGGTCGAACATCCGGTGCAGTGCCGCGCGCCGCTCATCCGCGGCGTCGTGGGCGTGTGTTTGTTCGGTGGCGTAGGCCCGGAGCAGGTCGTGGAAGGTGTATCGACCGGGGTTGTGCTCGATGACCAGATGCGCCCTGGCGAGGTCAACCAGCGATGAACGTGCCCGCGGTACCGTCAGCGCGGCGAGGCTGGCCGCCGCCGGCACGGTGATGTCCGGGCCGGGATGCAGACCCAACAGCCGGAACAGTCGGGCCGCCGGCGCGTCGAGTTGCTTGTACGACCAGGAGAACGCGGCCCGCATATCGGTGGCGCTGTCGCCGCCGTCGAAGGCGTCCAGGCCCCCGCGGGCCTCGCGGAGCTCACCGGCGAGAGACGCGAGGGAGAACCTGTTGTACGCGGCCCGGGCGGCGACGATGCCCAGCGCGAGCGGCAGCCGGGCGCACGAGGCGACGATCGCGTCCACCGCGTCGGGTTCGGCCGCGACGCGGCTGGCCCCCAGGTGGCGGGCCAGCACGTGGCGGGCATCGGCGGTGGGCAGCAGATCCAGCACGATGGGCGCGGCGCCCTCGGCGGCCAGGCTGGCGAGCTCGCTTCGGCTGGTCACCACGACGACACAGCCGGCCGTACCGGGCAGCAGCGGACGAACCTGCGCTGCGTCGCGCGCGTTGTCCAGCACCACCAGCACCCGCTTGTCCGCCAGCAGGCTCCGGTACAGCCCGACCTGTGCCTGCATGCTGACCGGCATCCGTTGCGGCCCGACGCCGAATGCCTCCAGGAACCCTTTGACGGCATCCGCCGGGTGCACCGCGGACCCGCTCGGGTCGAACCCGCGCAGGTTCACGTACAGTTGCCCGTCCGGGAACCGGTCCGCCACGGTGTGTGCCCAGTGGACGGCCAGAGCGGTTTTGCCGATGCCCGCGGTTCCGTGGACCGCCGAAATGACCACCGTGCGGCCGGCCTCCTCCAGCAGACCGGTCAGTGTCCGCAGCTCCGCCTCGCGACCGGTGAAGTACCGCACCGCCGGTGGTACCTGGCGCGGTACCGGTGAACCCGACGATCGGCGGGTGGGTCCCGACCCGGTCGGGGCCGTGATTGCCGGGTCCGCGGTCAAAATCATTTTGTGCAGCTGCCGTAGCGCGGCGCCGGGGTCGGTCCCCAACTCGTCCGCGAGCCGTAGCCGGGTCTGCTCGTACAGGTCCAGCGCGTCGGCCTGCCGGCCGCAGCGGTACAGCGCGAGCATGAGCTGGGCGACCAGACGTTCATCCAGCGGATGTGTGACGGCCCTGGTTGTCAGATCACCCACCACCGTCGCGTGCTGACCACGGGCGAGCGCGAGATCGGTACGGTCCAACTCCGCCGCCAGCCGCTCGGTGTCGAGAGCGTCGCGAACGGATCGCAGCCACGGGGTATCCAGCGCGGCGAACGCGGGCCCCCGCCACAGGCCGAGCGCCCGGTCGAACAGCGTCACGGCGGCGGCATCGTCGTCGGTCGCGCGGGCGTCGACGATAAGACGGCGGAACCGGTGCAGGTCCACGGACATCGGATCGACCGTGATCGCGTACCCCGCGGACCGGTGAGACAGCCGGACGTCCGGGGCCACGGCCAACGCGTGCCGCAGTCGGGAAATGTAGCCGTAGAGCGCCTCCCGGGGCCGCCGCGGGGGCCGATCCGCCCAGACCCGGTCGACGAGCTGACCGGCCGCAACCGAACGGTTGGCTTCGATCAACAGCACCGCCAGTACGCAGCGTTGGCGGGCGTGGCCGAGGTCAACGGCCCGGTCGCCGATGCTCGCCCCGAGCTCGCCCAGCAGTCGGAACTGTATTCCCATCGGCTACTCCCGCGGCGAGGACGGCTTCGATGTCGTGACCGGACAGGTAGCCGTGACCGGCATTCAAGGATTACCGAAGGTTCGCCGACGGCCGACCATCCACAGTGTGCATCAACGAAGCGATGCCCTGTCGTCGCGCATCTTCAGGAGGTAGTGCTCATGAATCGTTTGACCCGCAACCGTGGCAGCGCGACCGCCCGCCGCGTCGGTGTCGTCGCGACCGGTGTCGCGCTGGTGGCGATGGCGGTGACGGCCCCGACGCCGGCCCAGGCAGCTCCGGACCCCCGCCCCCTTCCGGGGACACTGTCGTCGTCGCCACCGGCCGATGCCGTTCCGGGCGGTTTTGTCAGCTGGCAGCAGCTGTTCCGCGCTCAGGACAGGCTCAACCGGGCCGCGGGCACGATCCTGGCGGCGGCCGGCGACGGGTACGCCGGCATCGTCGCCGCGCCGGAAAGCCGTCAATTGCGCGTCTACTGGAAGGGCTCGGTGTCGCCAGCCGCGCGCTCCGCGGCAACGAAGTCCGGCGTACCGGTGGCCTTCCTACCTGCCGCGTTCAGCCAGCGCGAACTGGTCGCCGAGGCCAAGCGGGTTGCCGCCGATCCCCGAGTGGCGTCCGCCGCCGCCAAGGTGGACGGCAGTGGCCTCGCGGTCACCGTCCTGACGGGCCTGCGATCCGCCGCCACCGACGTGCCGGCGACCAGCCGGGTACCGGTGACGGTCACCGGCACCGAGCGGCCGCAGCCGATGCTCGGTCGACAAGCCGACACCCCACCGTTCTCGGGCGGTAGCCGGTACGACAACCCCGCGTTGGGCGGCAGCTGCACCAACGGGTGGGCGGCCGACGTTCCCGGCACCGCCAACGTTTTCATGATCAGCGCGGGCCACTGCGGCTCGTTCGGGCAGTTCGTCACCATCCCGGGCCAGTCCTCGCTCAACGACATCGTCTCGGATGTCGACGAACGTGACACGCTGGGCGTCCACTACCCCGACGGGGTACACGGCGCGATCTACCGGGGCCCGTTCAACTTCGCCGCCACGGCGCCCGTCGGCGGCGTGGCTGCCGACTTCGTCGGCAACTTCGTGTGTACCGGCGGCTCGTTCAGCGGCGAGCACTGCGGGGTACAGGTGCAGGCGGTCGACCTGTTCGTCAACATCGGGCACGTCATCGGCCCGGAGACCCAGGCGAGCGCTATTGCGGGCCAGTGCGCCGTGGCGCCCGGCGACAGCGGTGGCCCCGTATACGCGTTCCAGCCGGCCGGCAAGGTGGAGGCGCGAGGCACCATCTCGGCCGGCGTCCTGGGTACCGCGCGGTGCCCGGGCCTGTCGCCGAACGGCTCGAACGTGGTGTGGTACGCGCCGTTGCTGCGGCCAGCCGGCGACCCTCAGGTCGGTTCGCTGCAGTTCTACGGCGTCGGCGTCCTCACGTCCTGACATCGCGACCGGAGTCGACCCGCGGCCGGTACCGGCCCGGGTCGATTCGGCCTCCTGCGGTCCGGAGCGGAATGCGACAGTGTGGTGAACCACCCAGGTCCCCGTACCGGTCAGCCAAGGAGTTCACGATGAGCCGGTCCATTCCGGGCCCCCTGCACCTGCGGGTGAGCGTCCTGCCGGGCGGAGCCGTCCGCGATGTTTTCGTCGTCAATGGGCGGATCACGTTCACCGCGCCGCCGGATGCCGAGACGGTGCTCGACGGCGGATACGTGGTGCCCGGCCTGGTCGATGCCCACGCCCACCTGTCGCTGTTCAGCCCCGCCGGTGACGGGGCATCGCCGCCGGAGCGGGTCCGGGCCAGTGCCCGGGCGCAGCTCGAGGCCGGCGTGCTCGCCGTGCGCGAACCGGGTTCACCGGACTACGCCTCCCAAGAGGTGGGACCGGCGATCGGCCTGCCCTGGACCGTGACGGGTGGACACCTGCTCGCCGCGCCGGGACGGTACTTCCCGGGGCTGGGCCGGGAGGTAACCGCTGCGCAGCTGCCCGACGCGGCGGCCGAGGAGGTTGCCGCCTCGGGCGCCTGGTGCAAGGTCATCGCCGACTTCCCGGCGTCGGGCGGCGTCATCACTCCGGCCTTTCCGGCCGACGCCCTGGCTGAGGCGGCTCGCGTGGTGCACCGCGTCGGCGGCAAGATCACCGCGCACGCGACCTGCCCGGAGGCGATCGACGCCGTGCTGGCCGCCGGCTTCGACGCGATCGAACACGGCACGCTGATGCGGCCCGACCAGCTCGACGCGCTCGCCGCGTCCGGCGCGGTACTGGTGCCGACGCTGATGATCGGCGACGGGATCATCGGTGCGGTCCGGGCCTTCGGCGGTGACGACGCCGCGGTGGAGCGGATGCGCCGGGCGCTCGCCGCCCAGGGCGACGTCGTGCGGGCCGCTGCCGAACGTGGCGTGACGGTCCTGGCCGGTACGGATGCGGGAATGGGCCCGCACGGCCAGGTCGCGACCGAGATCGGGATGCTGTTGCGGGCCGGGTTGACCCCTCGGGCGGCGCTGGGCGCCGGCTCGTGGGATGCGCGCCGGTACCTCGGCCTGCCGGGCATCGAGGAGGGCGCGCCCGCCGACCTCGTCGGATACCGCGACGATCCATGCCAGGACGTCGAGGCGCTGCGCCGACCCGCGGTCATCCTGCTCGGTGGAGCCCGGATCCGTTGACAACCCGTGCCGAAGAAGTCGAACAGGAGATGGTGTACCGGGGCAGGGGCATCGATGCATCATGCAAGTCCACAGCTGAACCCCGTGCCGCTACCCGCGACCGGTCGGCGGCTCGGCGATCAGGGCGGTGGCGAAGCGGCG
>JAVHWE010000457.1:0-2591 GCA_032160285.1 Micromonosporaceae bacterium
GTTCGCCGAAATGGTCGCCGCGCGGGTACTGCCGCGACTGCCGGGCTGAGCTGCACGCCGGCTCAGGAGTCCTTACGCACCAACGCCACCACCGGGATGGTGCGCTCCACGCCGGCCTGATGGTCGACGAAGAACGGGTACCGCTCGCAGATGCCGGCGAAGAGCCGGTCGCGCTCGGCGCCCTCGGTGACCATCGCCGTCGCCGGGTACGACTCGGGCCCGACCTCGACGGTGACGTCCGGGTTGGCCACGAGGTTGTTGAACCAGTCGGGGTGCTTGACGGCACCCGCGTTGGAGGCGATCACCAGTAGGCGGTCACCGTCGGGCACGTACATCATCGGCGTCGTTCGCGCCTGGCCCGTCCGCCGCCCGACCGTCGTGAGCAGCAGCAACGGTCGGCCCTCGGGCGGTCCTCCGTTGGCCCGGAACTCCTCGATCAGCTTCAGGTTGTACGCCTTCACATCGGGCGGCATCTCGGTCATGACGCCAAGCCTATTACCCGCGCTCGGATCCATGTCGCGTCGTGTGGGCGCTGAACAGCCACATACAACACCACACCGCCGTACTGGGCGGAGTATCCGGGATGGCCGGGTCGGTGCCCCTTCCCGCCCGCTTCCGCCATTCCCATTCGTAGACTTCGCCCAATCGCGTTCCGGCCGAATAGCGCTGAGATAGCGTCGACGACGGGCGTTCGCGGTGAGTCTCGGTCAGCGCCGAGCCACCGGATTTGCCGTCGACCGACGTTCGTGACGGCCGTCCCGGACACGTGGAAATCGAGCTAACCGCGCTGTCGCCGAACCTGGGGGGCGGGGGTCCGCATGGGCACCGGTGCTGTGACATGGACCGCGTACGGGGAGCCGGCATACGCCGCGCTGCGGTCGATCGTCACCGAGCTCAAGGGCCCCGACCCATTGCGGCAGGTCACGGTCCTGGTACCCACGCAGCTGTGCGGGGTGATCACCCGACGCACGCTCGCGCACGGGGTTGGCGGGCGGCCCGGTGTCGCGGGATTGGCGGTACTGACGGTGGATCGCCTGGCCGAGCGGCTGGCCGCGCCGACGCTGGCCGGTGGCGGGCGGCGGCCGGCGACCGATCCGGTGCTGGCGGCGGCGTGGCGGGCGGCGTTGAGTGAGAACCCCGGGGTGTTCGCCGACGTGGCGGCGCACTCCGCGACGGTGGTGGCGTTGATCCGGGCCCACCGGCAGTTGCGGGAGGTCGACCGGGCCGCCCACGACATGATCGCCCTCAGCGGCGAGCGGATCGCCGTGGACCTGACCCGCCTGCACGGCCGGGTCGCTTCGCTCCTCGCCGATGACTGGTACGACGTGGCCGATCTGCGCCGCGCCGCCATCCGCGCACTCGCCGACCGGCCGGCGCTGGGTGCGGAGATCGGCGCGGTCGTACTGTTCCTGCCGCAGGATCTCCCCGCCGGTGCGACCGCGCTTCTCGACCAGCTGACCCGGTGCGGCGAGATACGCACGATCGCCGGATTCACCAACAATCCCCGCGCCGACCAGGGTGTCCTGCGCTCACTCGAAGCCGGGCCACGGCAGCACGCGGGCGGGTCGGAGCCGACGGCGATCCGGGTGGTGCATGCGTCGGACGCCGACGACGAGGTCCGCTGTGTGGTCCGGATGGTGACCGCGGCGCTGCGGTCCGCGCCCGCCCACCGGGTCGCGATCCTGTACGGGTCGTCGCGGCCGTACGCGCGACTGGTCGCCGAGCACCTCGACGCCGCCGGCATCCGGTGGAACGGATCCGGGGTACGGCCCACGATCGAACGGGCGCTGCCCCGGGCGCTGCTGGACCTGTTCGCGTTGCCCGACCACGGGTGGCGCCGCGACGAGGTGCTCGCGGTGCTGTCGGCCGCGCCGGTGCGCGGCGTCGACGGCAACCGGGTGCCGGCGTCGCGGTGGGAGCGCATCTCCCGGATCGCGGGTGTCGTCGCGGACGCCGACTGGGACATCCGACTGAAGGCGTACGCCACCCAGGAACGCGCCGCGGCGGACGAGGAGACGACCCGCGAGGCGCCACGGCAGGGTCTGATCAGCCGACGCGAACGTGACGCCGCGACGGCGGAGGACCTGCGCGAGTTCGTGGCCGACCTGCGCGGGCGCCTCGACCACCCGACGACCCTGCGCCGCTGGTCCGAGCTGGCCGGGTGGGCGCTCGAGACGTTCCATGCCCTGGTCGGCGACCTCGACGACGGTGGCTGGCTCCCGCCGGACGAGGCCCGGGCCGCGGACACGGTCACCCGTACCCTGACCGGCCTGGCCGGCCTCGACGCGGTCGAGACGCACGCGGACCTGTCCGCGCTGCGCCTGGCCGTGGAGCTGGAACTCGCCGACGATCTGCCCCGCCACGGCCGGTTCGGGGACGGGATCCTGGTCGCGCCGCTGTCCGCCGCCGTCGGTCTCGACGCCGACACGGTCTTCGCCATCGGCCTGGCCGAGGACCTGGTACCGGGCCGGCTCGGCACCGACGCGCTGCTCCCCGACCGGGTCCGGACCCTGACCGGCGGGGCGTTGCCGCCGCTGCGCGACCGCATCGACCGTCAGCACCGGCACCTGCTCGCGGCGTTCGCCGCCGCC
>JAVHWE010000466.1:0-7398 GCA_032160285.1 Micromonosporaceae bacterium
CGGCTTCGGCGGCGTTGGCGCCCAGCCGCCCGTCCAGCGCGGTGACGCGTGCCTGGGCCGCCTCCGCTGCGGCCTTCGCCGCCTGGGCCTTGCCGCGTCGGCGGTCGAGCTTGGACGCCCCGCCCTCCGTCCGGGTGGCGTCGGGCATCGGGTTCCCGGTCATGTGCTCTCCCTTCGGGTCCATCTATCGCTACCCACGGCCGGATGCAGCAACCCGCCGACGGCACGCGGGTCGGCGCAGGACCGGGTCGCCCCGCGCCTGGCTCGCGCCCCGCCGGCGAAGCCGCGACCGCTATGTCTTCTTCGTGTTCTTCTTCTTGTCCTTCTTGGACTTCTTCGCCATGGGTCGGGGGCTCCTTTCGACAGCGTCGACCTCTCCGCCGTTCCGCGTGGGACACGGTTACGCTCGTGCCGCGCTGGCGTCGCGCGTCGGCCATGCTCCGTCAACCCTAGGAACATCGCGCCGCCGTGTCACCCAACGGCGGCTGAACGGATCACCCGTCAAGAGCGACCGGGACGACCGCCACATCGCCCGGTGGACGGTCGAGCCATCGGGGTCGGGACCAGCGTCCGGGATGCGTCGGTCGGGGCTGGTTCGCGGGGAATAACCGGTAATCGTGCGTGAGTCGGGATCCGTGACACGCGTCGGCGGCAACGACGCAATGCCCGAAACGGCCCGGGACTTATCGGACGACAACATACATGGCAATCACCGCGCCGGCGGTTGGGGAGCGGGCCGGCGCACGTGCCGATATCCTTTCATTATCAAGGGAGTCGGCAAGGGCTAGCTGCACGTGCACGGCGGGAGGTGGTGTTGTGGTCAGCGGGCAGCCGGAAGAGGCGGTAAGCAGCGGTCCGACGGTACTGCGTATCCTGCTGGGCGCACAGCTGCGCCGATTACGCGAGAGTAAGGCGCTGGGCCGCGACGAGGCCGGTTGGGAAATCCGGGCCTCGGGCTCGAAGATCAGCCGGATGGAGCTGGGTCGGGTCAGCTTCAAGGAGCGCGACATTGCCGACCTGCTCACCCTGTATGGCGTTACCGACGAGCAGGAACGCGCGGCGCTGCTCTCCCTCGCGCTGCAGGCCAACTCTCCCGGGTGGTGGCATCACTACGGCGACATTCTGCCCAGCTGGTTCCAGTCCTACCTGGGTTTGGAGGCGGCGGCATCGGTGATCCGCACGTACGAGGTGCAGTTCGTTCCCGGCCTGCTGCAGACCCCGGACTACGCCCGTGCGGTCATCCTGCTCGGCCACGCCGATGCCTCGACCGATGAGATCGACCGGCGCATCGAGCTTCGCGGCGCGCGCCAGCAGGTCCTCAACAGACCCAATGCTCCGCAGCTGTGGGCGGTGATCGACGAGGCCGCGTTACGCCGGCCGGTCGGCGGCCCGCAGGTCATGCGCGCCCAGATCGAGGCGCTCATCGAAGCGGCCAAGGTGCCGAACGTCCGGCTTCAGATCCTGCCGTTTCATGCCGGCGGTCACGCTGCTGCCGGCGGGGCGTTCACGATTCTGCGCTTTCCCGAGCCGGAGCTTCCCGACGTGGTGTACGTCGAGCAGCTGACCAGCTCGATCTACCTCGACAAGCGCGACGACGTGGACCGCTACGCCATCGCCATTGATCGCGTCTGCGTCAAGGCCGAGCCGCCGGGGCAGACCGCCACCATCCTCGGCAAGATTCTGCATGAGGTGACCAGGCCTGGCGGGTGACGGTCAGCGCGACGCGGGAAGGCGCCGCCGGCTGTGCCGGAGACGGCGCCCCGCCGCGCCCGCCGATGTGCGAATCCGGTTCGTACGCGGCCCCGACGCCTACTCCATCAGGTAGTCGAAGTCGCCGTCCCGCGCGCCCAGGATGAACGCCCGGATCTCGGCGGGGGTGTAGATCAGCGCCGCACCCTGCGGGTCGCGAGAGTTGCGCATGGCGATGCCGGCTCCGTCGGGCAACACCGCGAGCTCCACACAGTTGCCGCTCGGATTGCTCCGCCGGCTCTTCCGCCAGGTCAGTGACGGCAACTGGCTGATCGGCGTGCCGTTGACGATGTGCTCCATCGAGATCCCCTCGTTCCGTGATCGAACAGATGCGCGTGCGAGCGCCCGCGCCTTTGTCGGTGACGCAAATGCACGTGCAGGAGCGCTTGCAATCGCATCGGATTGTGAGCATGATAACGCACGTACGAGATTTTGACCGTTCGCGCGGTGTGGTCAACCAATCGGCCAGCCGCTCGGCGATACCGCAGCCGCCGCCGCAGCGCGCCATGTCACCTGGCCCGCGAGGCCCGGTGGACTGCTCAAGCGGAAGGCACCCAGGATGTTCGTTCCCAACATGGGTCCAGAGCAGCCGGACCCACCCGATGTCAAGCGCACGAACGGCGTTCAGTGTCCGAATCCGACGTTGGTGTACCGCAGCGGAGGCTGGCGCACCGCGATCACCGCGCCGAGCCCGCCGGGCCGAGCGACGGTACTGCGGCGGTTCGGCGCCCCACGGTACGGCGTTCACCGGGGCCGGCCGCACGAGGCGCCGCCCGCAGCACCGTAGCCCGCACACCGCTACCGCGCGGCAGCCCCACCAGGGAAGGACCGACATGCACGGCCGACTGCGGATGACAACCATTCGGGATCAGCCCTCCGGCGACCGGCCCCCTCGCGGCGCGGCGACGCGGCACGAGCGGTCACCGCACGCCACACCGCCCCGATCCGCGCGACGCTGGTCGCCATGACCGGGCAGACCTGGCCGATGCGGGTATTCGCCGAACCCGACTACTGCTACGGGACCGGCCCGCTCACATTGCGCATCGACCGCATCGACTGGGCGCACCCGGTCCGCTACGACAACGAAAACTGGTACAACGTCGACGGGGTTCAGGTCGACCGCAACGGCACGGAGTGCGGTCGCCGCCAGGTGCTGGTGCGGGGCCGTCGGCTACCTCCGCCGCCGGTGCCTGGGTAGCAACCAAGACCGCCGATCAACGACCCACCGAATTTTCATCGCCGGCCGGTCGCGGCGTCGGGCGCCGGCCGCGTAGACACCCGAGGGCTTCGCCGCCAGGCTGACAGCACCCGGCCCCGGCCCCTTACGCTGAGGAGCGGGTGACAAGCCGGAAGAACTGGAGAAGGCGCCAGGTGGTAATCGATGCAACCGCGAAACACCGGCTCCGCCCCGTAGCCGGGCGGCCGCGGAGCCGACACCGCCACAGAGTTTCCGAATGTGAGAGGCCGTGATTTCCCACGCCGCCTCGAGCTGGTCGCACCTGCGGCGACGGGGTGCTGTCCTGACCGCGACGGGCGTCGGCGCGGTCACCTGCCTGACCGGTCTGGGGCACCAGCCGCTGTCCTGGGACGAGGCGGTGACCGCGTCGGCCGCACAGCATGACCGCAGCCAGCTGGTCGCGTTGCTGTCGCACACCGACGCGCCGCTCGGCTTCTACTACGTCTTGACGCACGGCTGGGTTCGGCTGCTGTCCGCCGTCGGCGTGTTCCCGAGCGAGGGTTGGCTCCGCCTGCCCAGCGCGCTCGCCGCGATCATGACGGTGGCGCTCGTCGCCAGGTTGGCCACCGACTGGTACGGGCCGCAGACGGGGCTGCTGGCCGGCGTTCTGTTGGCGGTACACCCGTTGTTCGTTTTCTACGCTCACGATGCCCGTCCGTACGCCCTCGCCACGATGCTCGTCGTTGCCGCCACCATGCTGTTCGTGCGGGCGCGCCGTAGACCGGGCCCGGCGTGGCTGGTCGCGTACGCGGTCGTCGCCGTGCTGGCGGTCTACGCGCACCTTTTCGCGGCGCTGGCGCTGCTGGTACATGCGCTGATCGTCGCCGCGCGTGGGCCGCGGCGCGGCCGGTGGCTGATCGCGGGCCTCGCGGTCGCACTGGCGGCGGGCCCGCTGGTCTGGCTCGCCGCCCGGCAGACCGGCGAGATCGGCTGGATTCCCCAACCGTCGCCGCGTGCGGTGGCGAGCGTACTGATCAAGGTGGTCGGCGGGGGCGCCGTAGCGCTCGCTCTGGGCGGCGTCGCGGTCGCCGCCGCGATGGCGTCGCGGGGCCGCCGGTGGCGTGTCGTGCCGGGCGAGCGCGGGGCCCTGCTGCTCGGCTGGGCGGTGCTGCCGCCGCTACTGCTGGTCGCGGCCGACTTCGTCACGCCCGTGCTCGTCGCCCGGTACGCGCTCGTCGCGGTACCCGCCATCGCGGTGGCCGTGGCGGTGGCCTGCATTCGGGCCGTCGCGACGGACCACGTGCGGGCCCGAAACCGGTTTGTCGTCGGGTTTTCGCTCCTCGCCCTGCTCGCCGCCGCCGGGACGAGCGTCGCCCAGCAGGCGCAGCCGTACAAGTACGAAAACTACCGCGCCGCCGAGGATCTCGTCGACGCCACCGCCCACTCGGGCGACGCGATGTTGTTCCTGCCCGCCTCCACCCGGGTCGGGTATCTCCGCTACGTCGAACACGTCGCGGGTGATCCGCACGTGGTCGACGTCGCGCTGCGCCGCGGAGGCGCGCCGGGTACCGCCGACCGGATCGGTGGATATGAGGTAACACCGGCGGTTCTCGCGGATCGGCTCCGGTCCCATCGGCGGGTGTTCCTCATCGGCGCCCCGCTGAGCGCGGCCCGGACCGGACACAGCGGCACGGAGCAGGCAAAGCGACTGGCGCTGCGCAGCGGCTACGCGTTCGAGTGGGCGCGCGGTTTCGGTGATGTCTCGGTCAGTCTCTTCGTCGGCCCGCCGCCGGGGCGACGCCACGATGAATCACCGGGCCAGGTACGTGCGGTCGGACTGTCCAATCACGACAACCGACGGCTCGCGGACATCGACGTCACCTCTCCCGCGCCGGTAGCGTCGGACTGCCACGGCCGTCTCGGCACGTTCAGGTACGCTCCACAGATGATTGGACGGGCGCCGTTCGGCGCGACTGGCCACGAGTCAAGCCGGGCGATCTTCGGGGCCGCCGCGCTCGGCCGGGTATCCAAGGCCGACGCGGACCGCGCGCTCGAGCTGCTGCTCGAACACGGCATCAACCATATCGACGTGGCCGCCAGCTACGGCGACGCCGAGCTGCGGATCGCGAGCTGGTTACGGCGCAATCCCGGCACGTTCTTCGTGGCCACGAAGACCGGCGAGCGGACGTACAGCGGCGCGCGTGCGGAGATCCGCCGATCGCTCGACCGCCTCGGGGTCGACCGTGTCGACTCCATCCAGCTGCACAATCTGGTCGACGTGATCGAGTGGGAAACGGCCCTGGGTGCGGGCGGTGCCCTCGAAGCGGCGATCGAGGCGCGGGAGGAGGGCCTGGTGCGCTTCATCGGCGTCACCGGGCATGGCCTGTCCGTGCCCGAGATGCACCGGCGCAGCCTGGAGCGATTCGCGTTCGACTCCGTCCTCCTGCCGTACAACTACGTTCAGATGCAGGACCAGCGCTATGCGGAGCGGTTCGACGCGCTCGCAGCCGTGTGCTCCGAGCGGAGCATCGCCCTGCAGACGATCAAGAGTGTTGCCTGGCGGCGCTGGGACGGCCGCACCGCCACCGCTGCCACCTGGTACGAGCCGCTGCGCGAGCAGGCGGACATCGACCGGGCCGCGCACTGGGTACTGGGCCGGTCGGAGGCGTTCCTGCTCACCACCGGGGACGTCGACATCCTACCCATGCTCCTCGATGCGGTGGAACGCTTCGAGCGGCGGCCCTCCGACGAGGAAATGGCGGAACTCGCCGCCCGGCGCGACGTCACCGCCCTTTTCGTGTAATCCGCCGACACCGGTACTCCATGGTGGAGCCTCGGCGGCCCGCCGGCCCCGCCCGCCCCGCGGTCCGGTTCGCACGGCCGGTCAGCCGGGCGTCGCCGGCTTCTCGTCGCGGACCTCGGCTTCCTCGTCGTCGGGACCGATCTCCAGCGGGCGTCGCCAGCGCCACAGCAGGAACAGGCCGCCGAGCGCGAGCATGGCCAGGCCGCTCCAGAGGTTCACCCGTACCCCCTGGGCCTTGTGAATCTCGGCCCGGCTGTCGAACAGGCCGGCCACGGTGACGACCACCCCGTACACCACGAACAGGCCACCGATCACCACGCGCACATCGAACAGTCGCGCGACCTTGCGGTTCGACGGGTCGGTCATCGCAACCTCCTCACAGGAATGGCAGGTAGAACGCCGCGGCGAGGACGAGCGCGCCCGCGCCGAGCAGGACGGGGGACCGGTACCACGCCTGGTCGCCGGCCATCAGGTCGCCGGTGAGATCCGTCGGGTGTACGCCGTAGACCAGGCCGCGAAGCTCGGTGGCGGGTTTGGGTGTCGTGACGAATGAGACGATCACCGACACGATCATGACGGTGACGAAAGCGATGCCCGCGCCCCAGAAGCTCTCGTCGAGGTCGGAACCGAAGGCGATTACCCCGACCTTGTAGAGAAGATAGGTCGCCAGCGCCGCCAGCGTACCGGCCAGCAGCCCGATGAAGCCGGCCCAGGCGGTCATCCGTCGCCAGAACATGCCCAGAATGAACGTGGCGAACAGGGGCGCGTTGAACAACGAGAACAGGGCCTGGATGTAGTTCATGATGTTGCTGTAGCCGGCGGCGATGAACGCGGTACCGATGCCGATGACCACGCCGATCACCGTCACCACCCGGCCGGTCCGTAGGTAGTACCGGTCATCGCGGTCGCGTCGCAGGTACGGCTGCCAGATGTCGTAGGTGAAGACAGTGTTGAACCCGCTGACGTTCGCGGCCATGCCGGCCATGAACGACGCGAGCAGGCCGGTCACCGCCACCCCGAGCACACCGTTGGGCAGCAGGTCGCGCATCAGGATCGGGATCGCGTTGTTGTACTGCAGGTCCCCGCTCTTCGCGCCGAGTCCCTTGACGGTCACCAGCGCCACCAGGCCGGGTATGACGGTCACCGCCGGGATGACCAACTTTGGGTACGCGGCGATGATCGGCGTACGGCGCGCGGCGCTCATGTTGCGAGCCGACAGCGCCCGCTGTACCTCCGCGAAGTTGGTCGTCCAGTAGCCGAACGAGAGCACGAACCCCAGCCCGAACACGATACCGATCCAGTTCGCCCCCAGCGGGTTGTGCGAGCTTGCGGCGTTGGTCCAGGTGTGCAGGCCCGCGTCGGTCAGCGGCGAGGAGCGGACCTTCGCGAACAGCCCCGAGATGCCGCCGACCTTGATCAGGCCGAGCACCGCCACCGGCACCAGCCCCGCGAGGATCACGAAGAACTGGAGTACCTCGTTGTAGATCGCCGAAGACAGGCCGCCGAGGGTGATGTACGCGAGCACGAACGTCGCCGCGACCACGATCGCCAGCCACAGCGCCCAGCCCAGCAGCGCCTGCATGACCAGTGCCAGCGCGTACAGGTTGACACCGGCGATCAGTAGCTGGGCGATCGCGAACGTGATCGCGTTGAGCAGGTGTGCTGAGTT
>JAVHWE010000496.1:0-3174 GCA_032160285.1 Micromonosporaceae bacterium
GGATCGGATGGGCACCCTTGTGCCGGCCCGGCACCTCACCGCACAGCCTGGGCGTCGGAAAAATCTTCCCCGGGTTGGACAGCCCGCGCGGGTCGAACGCGCACCGGACGAACTGCATCGTGTCCAGGTCGGCCGCGGTGTACATGCGGGGCATGTACTTCGCCTTGTCCATCCCGACACCGTGCTCGCCGGTGATCGACCCGCCGTAGGAAATGCACAGGTCGAGGATCGCGGCCGACACCTCCTCGGCCCGTTCGGCCTCGCCGGGTACGGCGTCGTCGAACAGGACCAGCGGGTGCAGGTTGCCGTCCCCGGCGTGGAACACGTTGGCCACCCGCACGCCGTTGTCGGCCGCGATCTCGCCGATGCGGTGCAGCACCTCGGGCAGCGCGGTACGCGGGATGACGCCGTCCTGGACGATGTAGTCCGGGCTGATCCGGCCCACCGCGGCGAACGCGGACTTGCGGCCCTTCCAGAACAGCGCCCGCTCGACGTCGTCGGCGGCCACCCGGATCTCGAACGCACCGTTGTCGTCGCAGAACTGTTCCACCCGGGTGAACTGCGCCTCGACCTCGGCGGCCGGCCCGTCGAGTTCGACGATGAGCACAGCCCCGGCACCGCGCGGATAGTCGCAGTGCACGGCGGCCTCCGCCGCTTCGATCGCGAGCGCGTCCATCATCTCGATGGCGGCCGGCACGACGCCGGCGGCGATGATCGCCGAGGTCGCCGCGCCCGCCGCGTCGGTGGTCGCGAACGCGGCGAGCAGCGTGCGTACCGCCTCGGGCAGCCGGACCAGGCGCAGCGTCACCTCGGTGGCGATGCCGAGCGTGCCCTCCGACCCGACGAACACGCCGAGCAGGTCGTACCCGGGCGCGTCGGGAGCACGGCCGCCGAGGCGTACGAGGTCGCCGTCCGGCGTGACGATCTCGGCGCCGGTGACGTGGTTGGTGGTGAAGCCGTACTTGAGGCAGTGGGCCCCGCCGGAGTTCTCCGCGACGTTGCCGCCTATCGAGCAGATCTGCTGGCTGGACGGGTCGGGCGCGTAGTAGTACCCGTGTGGTGTCGCGGCGCGGGTCACGTCCAGGTTGATCACGCCGGGCTCGACCACGGCCCGCTCGTCGGCCGGTGCCACCTCGACGATGCGACGCAGTTGCGACGTGACGATCAGCACGCCGTCGGCGTGCGGCAGCGCGCCGCCGGACAGGCCGGTACCGGAGCCGCGCGCGACGAACGGCACCCCGGCGTCCGCGCATGCCCGCACCGTGCTGGCGCACTGCGCCGCCGTGCGCACAAACACCACGAGGGCCGGGATCACCTTGTACTGGGCGAGCCCGTCGCATTCGTAGGTACGCAGCTCCTGCCGGTCGCTGAGCACCTGCCCGACCGGGAGTTCGTCGCGCAGCCGGGCGGCGAGGGCGTCGATGGCCGCCGCCGGCATGTCACGGCATCCGTTCGTACGCGGGGACGGTGAGGAAGTCGACGAAGTCGTCGGCGACGGCGACCTCCAGGAACAGCGCGTGCGCCTCGTCGTAGGCGCCCGGCTCACCGCCCAGCTTCGCGATCTCCTCGGCGGCGATCCGCTCCACCAGGTCGCGCGTGACGGTGGTACCGGTGTCGGCGAGGGTGACGTCGTTGTGCAGCCACTGCCACACCTGGGACCGGGAAATCTCGGCGGTGGCGGCGTCCTCCATCAGGTTGTTGATCGCGACCGCCCCCGAACCACGCAGCCACGAGGCGAGGTACTGGATGCCGACGCTCACGTCGTTGCGCAGCCCGGCCTCGGTGGTCTGCCCCGGCGTGCTCCTGATGTCGAGCAGTTGGGCGGCCGTGACCTGCACGTCGTCGCGGCTTCGGTCGAGCTGGTTGGGCCGGTCGCCGAGGACCCCGTCGAACACCTCCCGGCAGACTCCTACGAGGTCGGGGTGCGCCACCCAGGAGCCGTCGAACCCGTCGCCGGCCTCGCGCGTCTTGTCGTCGCGGACCTTCGCCAGCGCGGTCGCGTTGACCTCCGGGTCGCGGCGGCTCGGGATGAACGCCGCCATGCCACCGATCGCGTGCGCGCCGCGCCGGTGACAGGTACGGACCAGCAACTCGGTGTAGGCGCGCATGCACGGCGCCGTCATCGTCACCGCGTTGCGGTCCGGCAGCAGGAAATCCCGGCCCCGGCCGCGGAACTTCTTGATCAGGCTGAACATGTAGTCCCACCGGCCGGCATTGAGCCCGGCCGAGTGCTCACGCAGCTCGTACAGAATCTCGTCCATCTCGAAGGCCGCCGGGAACGTCTCGATCAGCACGGTCGCGCGGATCGTCCCCCGCGGGAGGCCCAGCCGCTCCTGGGCCAGCACGAACACGTCGTTCCACAGCCGCGCCTCAAGATGGCTTTCCAGCTTCGGCAGGTAGAAGTACGGCCCCGAGCCGCGGTCGAGCTGGCGGCGGGCGCAGCCGAAGAAGTACAGGCCGAAGTCGACCAGGCTGCCGGACATGCGCTCACCGTCGACCAGGATGTGCTTCTCGGTCAGGTGCCACCCGCGCGGCCGGACCACGATCGTGGCCAGCTCACCCTCGCCCAGCGCGTAGCTCTTACCCTCGGGCGATACGAACGCGAGCGTGCCGTCGATCGCGTCGCGCAGGTTGAGCTGCCCCTCGATCACATTCTCCCACAGCGGGGTGTTGGCATCCTCGTGGTCGGCGAGCCACACCCGGGCGCCGGAGTTCAACGCGTTGATCGTCATCTTGGCGTCGGTCGGACCGGTGATCTCCACCCGGCGGTCGACGAGCCCCGGCGCCGGGTCCGCCACCCGCCAGTCGCCGTCGCGGACATGCCTGGTCGCGGCGAGGAAGTCCAGCATCCCGCCGGCCGCCAGTTCGGCCTCGGTGTCGGCGCGCCGGGCCAACAGCTCGCGGCGGCGACCGTCGAAGGTACGGTGCAGCTCGGCCAGGAACTCCAGGGCCTCGGCGGTGAGGATCTCGTCGTACCGCTTACCCATGGGCCCGGTAACCTCGACGCCGACGGAAGAACTCATCGCGCCACCTCCCGATCTGTGGCTCTGCCACGGCGGGTCGTCACCCGATCGACGATCTACGCGTGGAAGCCCCACCCCGACGCTATAGATCCGGCCGGCGCAACACCAGCAATACGCGGTAGCTCTGCGGGCCCGGCCGGATTTGCCGTTG
>JAVHWE010000544.1:0-4217 GCA_032160285.1 Micromonosporaceae bacterium
CCGTCGACCGGCAGTTCTGGCAGCCGGCCGGGCGCTCGGCGTTGACGGTCAACGCGCCGGCGGCATCCGCCGCGGAGAACCCGGGCGGGCCCGACGAGCGCCGGTCGGCGTCGTCGCGGGCCGCCCGCGAGGGCGATGTGGGCGCCCTGCGCCCCACGTCGGTACGGGCGCGGTTGCAGTCAGTGTTGAGCCTGCAGGCCTCGGCGCTGCTGCGCGGCGACGAACCCGGTTTCCTGGCGCCGGCCGACCCCGGCAACGCGGCGCTCATGGGCGACCTGCGCCGCCGCTTCGGGGTGCTGCGCGCGCTCGCCGTCACCGGCTGGAGCGAGACCCTCGACGGCGACCCGACGCCCGTCGACGGTGGCTGGCAGGCGAGCGTCCACATCGGGTACTGCTTCGTCGTGGCGGACTGCCACCCGGTGCCGGTTGAAGTCGACACCCGCTGGCTGGACGGCGGTGAGTCGCCGATCATGGTCGAATTCGGCTCGTCCGGGGCGGCCGGTCTGGGCCCCCGGCCGTGGGAGGTCAGCGAGCTGACGGTGGCCGTCGGCCCGCGCACCATCGTGGCCGCCCCGCCCGGCTACGCCGATCGGGTGCCCGACCTGCTGCGGGCGGCCGAGAACGCGGCCGCGGTCGATGACCGGTACGCGCGGTGGGCGCCGCCGCCCGGCCGGTACGTGGTGTACCTCGCCGGCCCCGACGAGTGGGGGCACTGGTACGGGGTGCACCAGGCGGAGTGGGTGGCCGGTTTCGCGATGCCGATCACCGACCAGGACACCGAGATCGTGCTCAACGGCCAGCGGCTGGTCGGCAGCCAGGTGGAGGACACCCTCCGCCACGAGTTCGCGCACGTCGTGACGCTGGCCGGGGTGCACCGCGACTACACCCACCAGTGGTGGTTCGTCGAGGGCATCGCCGAGTACGTCCGGATGGCCGGCCGTCCGCTGCGCGACTACGAACTGCTGGCGACGGCCCGGCGGTACGTGCGGGCCGGCCACGATACCGAACTGTCCGGTCTGGCCGAGCCGCCGGCCGCGATCTCCACCGAGGACGCCAGCGGCCGGTACGGTGTGGCGTTCCTCACAGTACGACGGCTGGCCGAACGCTATGGCGAGGACCGGATGCTGCGCTTCTTCGACGAGGTGGTCCGCCGGGGCGTGCCGCCGGATCAGGCCTCCACCAGCGACTTCGGCGCCGACTGGGGCGAGGTCGCCCGGGACTGCGCCCGGTACGCCCGACGCAACCTGAGCTGACCGGGTGTTGTCGGTTCGGCGAAATACCATGGGCAGCGTGCCACCCTCGGTTGTCAATGTCCGTCGCGCCCCCCGCCGCCTGGCCGGTGCGGTCCTCGCCGTGCTCGCGGTCGTGTCGATCTCGGCGGCGTCCTGTTCCGAATCGCCGCGCGACGTCACCGTCGGCAGCGTGTCCCGGGCCGACGTGACCGAGGTGGTCGACGCGTCGGCCACGGTCACCGCGAAGGGCGTGGCCACGTTGACCGCACCCGCGGACGGCACCCTCGCCGGGCTCAGCGTCGCCGCCGGCCAGTCCGTCACCGCGGGGCAGATTGTGGCGGTGATCAGCTCACCGACCGCCGAAGGCCGGCTCGCCGCGGCCCGACAGGCGGTGGATTCGCTGGGCGGCGGTTCGGTCACCGCCGGCAACAGCCGCGAGCTGGTTGCCCTGCAACGGCGTAGCGACGCCGACGCCCTCGCCGCGTTCGCGACGGCCCGCGAGCAGGCGGCGGGTGTCGGCGACGCCGCGCTCCGGGCCACCCTGCTGGCCCAGCTCGATGCCAGCCAGTCGACCTACCAGGAGGCCGCCGCCGCGGCGCGCGCCCTGGTCACGTCGGTCCAGCGCGGCTTCGCGTCGATCGGTCAGGCGATGAACGCGCTGACCGCGGCCCAGCGGGCCCAGGCACAGGCGGCCTATGACGCCGCCCGGTCGACCGTGGACGCGCTGACGCTGCGCGCCCCGATCGCGGGTGTGGTGCAGCTCGGCGGAGCGTCGTCCGGGTCGTCCGGCCCGTCGCTCACCGACCTGCTCGGCGCCGCGGGCGGCGCGGCCGCCGGGGCGGCAGCCGGCGCCGCCGGCACCGGCGGTAGCGGTAGCGCGGCGGGCGCGCCCGGCGTCGATACCGCCGTGCTGCCCGGTGCGCGGGTCACCGCCGGCACACCGGTGTTGACCGTGGTGGACACGTCCGAACTCGGGCTGATGGCCGAGGTCGACGAGACCGACGTGCTGCTGGTGACGCCCGGTGTGGTCGCCGAGGTGGAGCTGGACGCCGCGCCGGGGGCGCGGTACGAGGCGAGGGTCGGCTCGGTCGACCTGCTGCCCGCTACCTCCGCACGGGGCGGGGTGTCCTACCGGGCCCGGCTGACCATGGGGGCCGGCCGGTTCACCGACGGTCGGCCGGCACCGCCGCCACGACCAGGCATGAGCGCGGTCGCCCATCTGAACGTGCGGGCCGCCCGGGCGGCCGTCGCGGTACCGGCCGCGGCGGTCTTCAACCGTGACGGTCGCGACTCTGTCTGGGTGGTGCGCGGCGGCCGCGCGGTCCGGACCCCGGTGACCGTGGGCGTGTCCGGTCAGGATCTCGTGCAGGTGGTCTCCGGCGTGGCGGCCGGGGACCGGATCGTGGTGCACGGCACCGACCGGGTGCGGGCCGGCCAGCAGCTACCGTGAGCGGGCCCGGTGGCGGGACGGCGCTCGCGGCCTACGACGTGACCCGGACCTATGAGTTGGACGGGGTCTCGGTGCCGGCGCTGCGTGGTGTGACCTTGGAGATAGCCCACGGCGACTATCTGTCCATTGTGGGCCGGTCCGGTTCGGGCAAGTCGACGCTGATGCACCTGCTCGGCGGGTTGGACCGGCCGACCAGCGGCACGCTGCTCATCGACGGCCGGGAAACCGCCGGCCTGAGCGCCCCGGAGATGGCCGCGCTGCGCAACCGGACCGTCGGCTTCGTGTTCCAGTCGTTTCATCTGCTCACCCGTAGTTCCGCGGTGGGCAACGTGGCCCTGCCGCTGGTCTACGCGGGCGTCCGCGCGGTGGACCGGCGGCGGCGGGCGGTGGCGATGCTGGACCGGGTCGGGCTCGGCCACCGGCTCGACCACCGGCCTGGGCAGCTTTCCGGCGGGGAGCAGCAACGGGTGGCGATCGCGCGGGCGCTGGTGACCGAGCCCGCCGTCCTGCTCGCCGACGAGCCGACCGGCAACCTGGACACCGCCAGCGGCCAAGCCATCCTGGCGCTGCTGGAGGAGCTGAACGCCGAGCAGAAGGTAGCCCTGGTCGTCGTCACCCACGACGCCGAGGTAGCCGCCCGCGCCCGCCGCGAAATCACCATGCGCGACGGTGAGATCGTCTCCTCGCGACCGTGGACGCCAATGCCACCCGGGGGTAGCACCGGTGACCCAGGACGCGACCGGGGCGACGACGGCGGGGGAGGTGGGAGGGGGTGAGGGTGGTTGAGGCGTGGCGGGTGGCGGTGGAGGCGCTGCGGGGTAACCGGCTGCGCAGCGGGTTGACCATGCTGGGGGTGATCATCGGGGTGGCGGCGGTCGTGGTGCTGGTGGCGATCGGCACCGGGACCAAGAATCTGGTCGAGTCGCAGGTCCAAGGGCTCGGCTCGAACCTGCTCATCGTGGTGCCGGGCAGGGTCAGCCTCGGCTCGGCGCCCACCGTGTCGCGACTGGAGCTGTCCGATGTGGACGACGTCGCCCGCATCGTGGGCGACTCCGACCGGGTGGCGGCCTCGGTCAGCTCCGGCGAGACGGTACGGGCCGGTACCCGCCAGCAGTTCGCCAGCGTGCTCGGAGTCACCGACAGTACGTCGAAGGTCTTCACCCGGGCGCTGTCCCGCGGCGCGTACCTGACCCGGACCGATGTCGACACCGACCGGCGGGTGGCGGTGCTCGGTGCCGGTGTGGCGCGGTCGCTGTTCGGTGACCGCGAGGCGATCGGCGCCCAGGTGACCATCGCCGGGGTGCGGTTCCGGGTGATCGGCGTGTTCGCCTCCCTCGGGCAGAGTCTCGGCGTCGACCGCGACCAGGAGGTCCACATTCCGATCACCGCGGCGCACCGGCTGTTCAACACGACCCGCGTCGACGGTCTCGCGATCAAAGCGCCGGACGCGGCGGGCATCGACGAGCTGGGCGCCCGGATCGTCGCCGAGCTGAGCCGCCGGCACCGCGACACCGAGTTCAGCGCGGTCACCCAGC
>JAVHWE010000568.1:0-3034 GCA_032160285.1 Micromonosporaceae bacterium
CACAACGGCGACGTTACACACCTCGCTTTCCGCGCTGAGCATGCGGCAGCGGGTCACGGCGAACAACATCGCCAACATCTCCACGCCAAACTTCCACGCCGGGAAGGTCTCGTTCGAAGGCGCGCTCCAGCAGGCCCTCGCCAGCGGCGGCGACCCGGCCGACGTGTCCGCCACCGTCGGCGTCTCGCTGGAGCCCACCCGCGAGGACGGCAACAACGTCAACCTCGACGAGGAGACGATCTCCAGCACCGACACCCAGCTGCGGTACCAGACGTCGCTGCGGGCCCTCGACAACAAGTACAGCCTGCTCAAAGACGTGATCAGGGGCGGTGCGTAAGTATGGCCCTGCCGTCCTTCAGCGCGATCGGCATCGCCGGTACCGGCCTGACCGTGTACCGCAAATGGCTCGATGCCGTGTCGGACAACATCGCCAACATCAACAACGCGTCGCCGACCAGCGCCAGCGCCTTCCAGGCGCGCTACATCCAGGCCCAGTCGGTCACCGACTCCCAAACCGGCGACGGCGCCGGCGTCCAGGTCGCCCGGGCGGTACTCAGCGGCAACGCCACCGGCCGCGTCGTGTACGAGCCGGCCAACCCGCTCGCCGACGCCCAGGGCAACGTGCGGTACCCCGACATCGATCTCGGTTCCCAGATGGTCCAGATGATGATGGCCCAGCGCGGTTACCAGGCCAACCTGGCCGTGGTCGACCGGGCCAAGGAGTCCTACGAGGCAGCGCTCCAACTCGGGAGGAACACGTGAGCATTCCCGCCATCGGCGCCGTCAGCTCCATCACCGGCCCGGCCACGGTCAGCGGTTCGTCAGCGGTGGGCGGTACCGGCGGTTCGGGCTTCGCCAACGCGCTCGCCGGCGGCCTCGAACAGCTGCAGGGTACCCAGACCAAGGCCGATGACCTGGCCGTCAAGGCGTCCACCGGCAACCTGACCGACATCCACGATTACATGATCGCGAGCACCGAAGCGTCGCTGACCACCCAGCTCACCGTGGCGGTACGCAACAAGGCCCTGGACGCCTTCAACGAGATAATGAGGTTGCAGGCCTGATGCGCGAGCGTGCCACCGCTCTGCTGCGCCGAATCGTCTCCACATTCGGTGCCTTCACTCCCGGCCAGAAGGCCATGTCGGTGTTCGCGGTCGTCGCGCTCGCCGTCGGTGGATATTTCTTCGCCACCTGGGCGTCGACGCCCACGTACGCCCCGCTGTACAACAACCTCGCCGCCGCCGACGCCAGCTCGATCGTCGACAAGCTCACCGCCGACGGGGTGCCGTACCAGCTCAGCAACGGTGGCCAGACCATCATGGTGCCGACCGCCCAGGTGTACGCCGAGCGCATCAAGCTCAGCGGCGCCGGGCTGCCGGCCCAGGCCGACACCGGGTACGCGCTGCTGGACAAGCAGGGCGTGATGACGAGCGACTTCATGCAGCGCGTCGACTACCAGCGGGCGCTCGAGGGCGAGCTGGCCAACACGATCAAGTCGATCAACGGCGTGCAGGCCGCGACCGTGCACCTGGCGATCCCGACCAAGGACGTCTTCACCGACGACCAGCAGAAGCCGACCGCGTCGGTGCTGGTGTCCACCTCCCCCAGTACCACGCTGTCGCAGTCACAGGTCCAGTCCGTGGTCCACCTCGTCGCGTCCAGCGTCGAGGGCATGGACGCCGGCGCGGTAACCGTTGTGGGCTCGAACGGAAAGGTGCTGTCCGGCGACTCCAGCGACGCCGCCGGCGGCTCCGCCGACACCCGTACCCAGCAGACCCAGGCGTACGAGCAGCGGATGGGCAGCTCCCTGCAGAGCATGCTCGACCAGGTGGTCGGCTCGGGTCACGCGGCCGTGCGGGTCACCGCCGACCTCGACTACGACCAGACCGAGACCAAGACCCAGAAGTACGTGGCCGACCCGTCGACCCCGCCGCTGGCGGAGACGAAGAAGGTCGAGACGTACAACGGGTCCCCGGCCAACGCCGGTACCGGTGTGCTCGGCCCGGACAACATCCAGGTACCGAGCACGGTCGCCAGCGCGAACGCCGCCGGGTACGGCAGCGCCTCCGAGACCAAGAACAACGCCGTCGGCATGATCACCGAGAACCGCAAGTCGGCGCCCGGAGCGGTCCGCAAGCTGTCCGTGGCGGTACTGCTGGACAGCAAGACCGCGGCGGGCACGAACGAGGCCCGGCTGCAGCAGCTCGTCTCCTCTGCCGTCGGCCTCGACCCGACCCGCGGCGACACCATCGCGGTCAGCGCACTACCGTTCGACCGGTCGGCGGCCGACGCCTCCAAGAGCGAGTTGACCAAGACGCAGCGCGACGAGAAGCAGGCCGCGCGGTACTCACTGATCAAGAACGGGGCGATCGCCGGGGTCATCTTCCTGCTGGTCGTGGTCGGGATGTTCCGTAGCCGGCGCGGCAACAGGAAGCTGCACAAGCTGCTCAAGGCCGAGGTGGCCCAGCCCAACCAGGCGGCCATCGACGCCGCCGAGGCGCGGGCGATCGCGGCCGACAACGGCGACACGGTCCTCGCGCTGGAGGCGAAGCCGAGCGACGACGACGCGGCCAACGCCGAGCGGGAAGCGCGTCAGCGCGAGATCGCCGACCTGGTGGAGAAGCAGCCGGACGAGGTTGCCCAACTGCTTCGCGGCTGGCTCGCGGATCGGCGGGGCTGATCATGACGACGACTCCCGTCGACACCGAGATCTCCGGCGTCCGCAAGGCCGCCATCATGCTGGTACAGATGGGCAAGGACCAGTCGGCGAGGATCATGGCGCAGCTGCGGGACACCGAGGTCGAGGAGATCACGGCCGAGATCATGCGGCTCGGTCACATCGACGGCATCACCGCCGACGGCGTGCTGGACGAGTTCACCACGATGGTGCGGGCCAACCGGTACCTGCACCAGGGCGGCATGGCCTTCGCCCGCGAGGTCCTGGAGGCGACACTCGGCCGGGACGCCGCCGAGGTGCTGGTCGCCCGGTTGTCCGCGGCCGCCCAGGACGTCCCGTTCGGTTTCCTGCAGTCGG
>JAVHWE010000603.1:0-4831 GCA_032160285.1 Micromonosporaceae bacterium
GAGCACCAGGCGGTGGCCGGGACCGTAGGAACCATCCAGGATGCGGCTGCGGATGGTGTCGTACACGATCTCGTGCTTGGAGGTAGCCGCGGATCGGCGTTCACTACGGCTGACTGGGGCCACAGGCATGCACGCATCCTAGGCCCACACGCCAGAACGGAACCAACCGCCGCCCGACGGTTGATCCGCCGATGACAAGTCGTCTTCGATGTGCGAGACTCAAAATCATATACGATCCGAAGGTGGTCGAGCGTGGAGAACCGGTACGGGAAGCGGTCGCCGTGAGGGCCGAACTCCGCGCGAACGGGCGCACCGCGGGCAAGGTGATAGCCGTCCACGTCAACTACGCCAGTCGAGCCCTCGAGCGGGGCCGCGCCCCGGAGTATCCGTCGTATTTCCTCAAGGCGCCGACATCGGTCTCCGCGACCGGCGAGCCGATCGTCCGGCCCCGTGGGTGTGAGCTGTTGGCCTTCGAAGGCGAGATCGTGCTGGTGATCGGCGAACGTGCCCGACGGGTGGCCCCGGCCGAGGCGTGGAGCCATGTATCCGCCGTCACCGCCGGCAACGACGTCGGCGTCTACGACCTTCGCTACGCTGACGCGGGGGCCAATGTCCGGTCCAAAAGCCCGGACGGCTTCACGCCGATCGGTCCCCGATACCTCGACGCGAGATCGCTCGATCCCTCGACGTTGCGGGTCAGGACCTGGCTGAACGGGCTCGTCGTTCAGGACGCGGGCGCCGACGAGTTCCTCTTCCCGCTGGCCCAGATCGTCGCGGACCTGTCCCGCCTCTCGACCCTCGAACCGGGTGATTTGATCCTCACCGGCACACCGGCGGGAGCGTCGGTGATGACGCCCGGGGACATCGTCGAGGTCGAGGTCACCGCCGGGCCACTCACCACCGGCAGGCTGGTGAACAAGGTGGTGGAGGCCGACCACGACCTGGAGCCCTGGGGGGCGATGCCGCGCCCCGATCCTGCCGTTCGCGCGGCGGCGTTCGGCGCCCGCCGGAGCCCGGTCACCACCGTTCTCGACGGCGATGCGCGACACCGGCTGTCCCGAATATCGACCGCGACGTTGGCGTCCCTGCTGCGCAAGCGGGGACAGTCGCACGCGACCGTCGACGGCGTGGCCGCGGTGGCCCCCGGGATGCGCATGGTGGGTACCGCCCGCACGCTGCGGTATCTACCCCTGCGTGAGGACCAGTTCGCCGCGCGCGGTGGTGGCCTCAACGCGCAGAAGCGGGCCGTCGAGTCGATCGGGCCGGGCGAGGTGCTCGTCATGGACGCCCGCCGGCAGCCCCATGCGGGCACGATCGGCGACATCCTCGCCTTGCGCGCCAAGGTGCGCGGTGCAGCCGGTGTCGTTACCGACGGAGCCGTACGAGATCGGGACGCACTCGCGGCGCTCGGTCTGCCGATCTTCGCCGCGGCCGCACACCCGGCCGTACTCGGACGACTTCACGTGCCGTGGGACATCGACGTGCCGATCGCGTGCGGCAACGTACTCGTCGAGCCGGGAGATGTCGTCGTCGGCGACGGCGACGGCGTCGTCGTGATCGCGCCGAAGCTCATCGCCGAACTGCTCGCGGCGGCAGCGGAGCAGGAACTCGAGGAGCGGTTCATCGCCGAGCGGGTAGCCGACGGAGCATCGGTCGATGGTCTCTATCCGGTCGGGCCAGCGTGGCGGGAGCGGTTCGACAGCTGGCGGGCCGACGTCGATGGACATCGTCGCTGACGGAGGGAGGCACCGATGAGTTTCAGGTCGGACCCGGCTGGGATCCGGGGGTCGGTCACCGCCACGCTCACGCCGTTCACCGACGATGGAAGCATAGACCACGAAAGCCTGCGTACGCTGGTCCGCTGGCAGGTTGATCAGGGCTCACACGGTGTCTCAATCGGCGGCTCAACCGGCGAGCCCAGCTCGCAGACGGTGGCCGAACGGATCGCCGCGATGGCAACGGTCGCCGACGAGGTTGCCGGCAGGGTGCCGCTTCTCGTGGGGACCGGCACCGCGAAGCTCGAGGAAACCCTTGAGCTCACGGCGGCGGCACGTGATCTCGGCGCGGACCTCGCCCTCGTGATCACGCCGTACTACGCGCGGCCCACCCAGGGGGCGCTGTACGAGTGGTACGCGACCATCTGCCGCGAGTTTCCCGACCTGCCGATCGTCAGCTACAACGTGCCCGTCCGGACCGCCGTGGAGATCGCGCCGGAGACGGTCGCCCGACTTCGCCGGGACCTACCGAACTTCGTCGGCATCAAGGAGACCACAAAGGACTTTGAGCACTTCTCCCGCGTCATCCACCTGTGCGGGCGGGACTTCCTCGTCTGGTCCGGGATCGAGTTGCTGTGCCTGCCGCTACTGGCGATCGGCGGCGCGGGGTTCATCAGCGCGCTCACCAATATCGCGCCGGGTCCGACCGCTCGGATGTTCGCGCTCTGGGCCGCGGGAGAGCGGTCCGCGGCGCTGGATCTGCATTACGCGCTGCATCCACTGGTCGATCTCCTCTTTGTCGAGACCAACCCCACGGCTGCGAAGCACGTGCTCGCCGGGTGGGGTCGGATCTCGTCCGCCCGGGTGCGGCCCCCGCTCGTCGGGGCGACCACCAGCGCGGTCCACCGGATCGACGAGCTACTTCGGGAAGCGGCGTCGGTGATCGACCCGGCGACCGGCACTCCGCTCCAGCCACGCACGCAAAGGGAGGTCACATGACCAAGACCGTCAGCCGGGCCGCTCGACCCGACGCCCCGGACGGGCTGCCAACCGACATCCTGCACTACATCGGTGGCCGTCACGTACCCAGCCGGTCGGGTCGGACCTTCGCCAACCTCGACCCGGTCTCCAACGAGCCGTACGCGGACGTCGCCGCGGGCGACGCGCACGATGTCGCGGCCGCGGTTGTCGCCGCGTCGACCGCGTTCCAGGACGGGCCGTGGCCACGGATGCTGCCGCGGGACCGCGCGCGGGTTTTGCACGCCATCGCCGACGCGATCGAGGCCCGCGACGAGCGGATCGCCCAGTTCGAGGCGTGGGACACCGGTCTACCGATTTCACAGGCCCGAGGGCAGGCTCACCGCGCGGCTGAGAACTTCCGCTTCTTCGCGGACCTGATGGTGGGGCTGGGCGAAGACGCCTTCAGGGTGGGTCGGTCCCAGCTGAACTACACGCTGCGGGAGCCGATCGGTGTCGCCGGTCTTATTACGCCGTGGAACACCCCGTTCATGCTGGAAAGTTGGAAACTCGGCCCCAGCCTCGCCGCGGGCTGCACGGTCATCCTCAAACCCGCCGAGTGGACTCCGCTGTCCGCGAGCCTGCTGCCGGAGATCATGGCGGAGGCCGGTCTTCCCACCGGCGTGTTCAACATCGTCCACGGCATTGGTGAGGACGCGGGCGCCGCCCTCGTGGCGCATCCCGACGTGCCGCTGATCTCGTTCACCGGTGAGACGACAACGGGACAGATCATCATGCGCAGCGCGGCCGACCACCTCAAGGGCCTGTCCATGGAGTTGGGGGGAAAGTCGCCCTGTATCGTCTTCGCCGACGCGGATCTGGAGCGGGCGTTGGACGGCGCGGTCTTCGGCGTCTTCTCCCTCAACGGCGAGCGGTGCACCGCCGGCTCGCGGATTCTGGTCGAGCGATCGGTCTACGACGATTTTGTGGTCCGGCTGGCCGACCGCGCCGCCAACATCGTGGTCGGGCCGCCAGGAGAGCCCGACACACAGCTCGGCGCTCTGGTGCATGCCGAGCACTACGAACACGTCAAGGAGTACGTACGGATAGGCGTGGCGGAAGGCGCGCGTCTTGTCACGGGTGGGGCCCGGCCGGAGAATCTGTCTCGGGGCAACTACCTGGCGGCCACGGTCTTCGCCGACGTCACGCCGACGATGCGCGTCTTCCAGGAAGAGATCTTCGGGCCGGTCGTATGCGTGACGCCGTTCGACGACGAGGCCGACGCCGTGCGACTGGCGAACGCGACGAAGTACGGGCTGGCCGCCTATGTGTGGACCACTGATCTTCAGCGCGGCCACCGGGTCGCCGCCGCCGTACAGTCGGGAATGTGCTGGCTCAACAGCCACAACGTCCGAGACCTGCGGACTCCCTTCGGCGGTATCAAGGCGAGCGGCCTGGGTCATGAGGGCGGTACCCACAGCATCGACTTCTACACCCACCAACGGGTCGTTCACGTCGCCGTCGGTGATCTCGCGCCACCACGGTTCGGGGTCCACGCGTGAAGCCCCGGCCGGGTGTGGAACGGCTTGGCACGCCGTAGTGGTATGTCGGCGGCCACCCTGGCCGCCCGGGAAGGGCAACATGCCACGCGTACACGCAAGAGCTCTGGTCAGATCCGCGGTGTTGCCGGCGGCCGTGATCATGGCAATCTCCGGTTCGGTAGCGGCCTTCGCCGCCGCGCCGGCCACCAGTGGTCGGTCCGTCACCGGCTCCGCCGCGCAGTCCGTTACGTACGCCATGGACCTCAGCCCCGCCGCCGCCGCGATCGACGTCGGTGGCACCACGAGAACCACCATCACGTTCCGCGCGAGCGACCGCCTCTACGGCGCTCCGGTGAACATGAGTGTGAGCAACCTCCCCTGCGGTGTCACGGCCGTGTTCTCCCCGCGGACGCCCCGGGTCGGCGGTCGGTCGACGTTGACTCTCACCGCAGCGCCGTCGGCGGCCGCGGCCGTTTCGGCCATTACTGTCAACGCCATCATCGATCTGTCCAGCGATCCGATCGGCACGTCCACGGTCTTCCACCTCACAATCAACGGGCGGTAAGAGCCGCATACACCGGCGCGACGGTCACCGTGATCTGGCGGTCGAGGCCCGAT
>JAVHWE010000138.1:0-2502 GCA_032160285.1 Micromonosporaceae bacterium
CGGCGGCGGTGAAGCGCTTTCGCCCACGGTGAGGGCTGGGCGTCATGGTCAGATACCGGTTCCGGACCGTCGGTTACGGCCCGTACGTAGCCTATGGCGATCGCCCGCTCACTGTACGGTTCGCCACTCCGTTGACGGAACGTCGGACAACATTCTTCGTGGACTGCCCACGCGACCCGACGGGCCATCCGGCTTCACCGACCGCCGTGCCTCTGTCAAGGTCACCCGGTCGATGGCGGCGGCTGGCGCTCGAATGGCCCCGACGAGCAGCACGGCCGTTCGACGCGTGTGGCGACATGGCCGAGGACGGAGTTGACCGCGGCGGTCAGCTCGTCGGCGCCAGTGACCGGTCCGATGCGGAGATCGACGTCTGGACCTGCATCGGCGGCGGCAACCAGCACTCGATCTTGTAGCAGCCGCACAACCCGCCACGCCGAGAAGGGCACCGGCTCCGCCGGTACCCTTCTCGGCCGCCCAGGTCGACGTGCTGGACGACGCTTGCGCTCTCGATGCGCCCGCCGATCGTCCGATACCGGGGCGCGCGGTCCGAGCATCTCGGTGGCCGGAAATGTCCGTTGTCCGCTCGGGCGTGTGTCCACTGTGAACAGAACGACGTGGAGTCGGGATGGGCGCCGTAGCGGCCGAGCAGGGCACGCAGCGCGTCGGTGAACCCGATCGCGATCGGGAGTTCGCGGCCGCTGTCCCGGGCTGTACCTCACTCACGCCGAGCCGGTCCAGGCTCACGCCGCCCACGGGCGGCAGCCGGGGGTCGGTGGGCGGCACACGTTCGGGGTGCACGGTCAGGGCGGCCCTGGTCCGAGCGTCGCGACATGACTCGGCGCTGGTAAGCGGTTACCATCGGTCGCCTTTGGGACGGGCGCGTTGGCGACAACCGGCAAGTCATTGCATGTACCGGTCGCCGGGCGGAACCTGTCTCGTAACACCACCTGTCGTAAACGCGGGTGACACCATATCGGCGGGCCAAGGCCGAAGGGAGAACGACGATGACTCTGGTGACAAGGCGGCTGGTGGCGCTGGTGAGTGCGATGACGCTCACCGTCGCGCTCACGGCCTGCGGGGGCGGACAGAGCGGCGGGAGCAGCGGCGCCGGCAAGACGCTCAACGTGCTGATCGCCGCCAACACGCAGTACCCGCAGGAGCAGCAGGATTGGCAGAAGTCGATCGGCGTCACGTTCAAGGCGCAGACCGGCGCGGACGTCAAGTGGGAGACGTTCGCCAGCGCGAACGACGAGCTCACCAAGATCCAGACCTCGGTCGTGTCGGGCACCGGTCCGGACGTGTACGCGGTCGGCACGACGTTGACGCCGACCGCCTATTCGACCAAGGCGTTCGTGAAACTGGGCGACAAGGAGTGGCAGAAGATCGGCGGAAAGGACCGGTTCATCCCGTCGTCGCTCGGTATCTCCGGGCCGGACGAACGAAACCAGGTGGGCATCCCATGGGTGGGCCGGCCGTTCGTCCTGGTGTACAACACCGACCTGTTGAAGGCCGCCGGCATCGCCAAACCGGCGACCACCTGGGACGAGCTGACGCAGCAGGCGAAGCAGCTGACCAAGGGCGACCAGTACGGCCTCGCGGTGGCCTACAAGGACAACTTCGACCCGTGGAAGTTCATCTGGGGCATGTCCGTGCAGGCCGGAAACCCCATCGTCGACGGCAAGACGGCCCGGATCGCGGATCCGGCCGTGCGCAAGGCGTACCAGACGTACTTCGGCTGGCTGACCAGGGACAAGGTGGTCGACCCGGCGGCTGTCGGGTGGTCGAACGCGCAGGCGCTCGCCGCGTTCGCCAAGGGCAAGACCGGCTACTTCGCACTGACGTCGGCGCAGGGCGCGAAGGCGCTCGACGCGGGCGCGGTCAAGGGCAAGTGGCAATTCGCGCTGCTGCCGACCGTGCCGCCCGGCGCCACCAGTCGACCCGCGGGCGGCGTCGAGGCCGCGAGCATCCTGTCCGGCGACAACCTGCTGATCGCCGACTACTCCAAGAACAAGGATCTGGCATTCCAGTTCGTGAAGCTGATCACCGACAAGCCGGCTCAGCTGGACCTGTACAAGACGCTCGGCCAGGTGCCGGCGAACGCGGCGGCGGCGGAGCAGACGCTGCGGTCCGATCCGAAGCTGGCCCCGATCGTGGCGGCCGCGCAGAAGTCGGTGGCGACGCCGTTCACCGGCGCATGGGCCGATATCCAGCTGGCGCTCACCAACGCCGTGGTGCAGTCGATTCCGGACCTGGCCAAGGGATCGGTCACGGACGCGCAGATCGACAGCCGATTGGAGGCGGCGCAGAAGACCGCCCAGTCGGCGTTGGACCGGGCGAAGTAGGGCCGTCATGACCGGCGACCGGACGACGACGCGAGCGGTCCGCGGCGGACCGGCGGCCACCACGGGCGGCGGCCGCGACGCGGCCGGCCCGCAACCGGCTCGCGACCGCGCCGACCGGCGTCGCCGCGGCGTCACCGAACGGCAGCGGCCGCTGTGGCTG
>JAVHWE010000139.1:0-3155 GCA_032160285.1 Micromonosporaceae bacterium
CAACCCCGACCTCACCTCGGCCTGACCCGCCGGCGCCACCCCGACCGGGCGGCCCTGGTCACCGCGCATACCGTGCGCGTGCGCCGGGAGTGCGAGCATTGAGGTATGACACTGCTCGCGCTCGGCTCCCCCGAGACGACCGCCGTGAACGGCGTCCGGCTGCTCGGCCTGGTCGTCGGCACCGTGCTGCTGCTGGCCGCGATGCGGGCCATGTTCGGCAACCGACGCAAATGACGCGGGGCCGGGCGGGCGGCACCATACAGTCATGCTCATGCATGACTTTCAGACGCTCCGGGTAGACATTGAACAACTACCCACCCCGGAGGAACAATGCTCGCCATCATCGCCGCGGTCCTGTTCGCCCTCGCGTTCCTTTTTGACCTGACCGGTACCAGCTTGGGCCGCCTCGGCCCGACCGCCCTGATGCTGGCCGGCCTGATCTGCGTCGCGCTCCACCTCGCCGGCGTGGCCACCGCCTGGCGCGGCCGGGGCCGCCGTCGCTGACCACCGCCACCCGCTGACCACCGCCACCCACGGACCACCGCCGCCCACGGACCACCGCCACCCTGCCCGCGCGGCCACGTACATTTTCCCTTGATCGACGCACGGGTGGGGGTGGACCGGGTGGGCGAGGTACGGCCGGTGTCGCCGGCGGGCCTGGTGGCCGAACTGGCCGGGCGGATCGCCGACGATACCGGCCGGCGATGGCTGCGGGTGGGAATCGACGGGGCGCCGCCGGCCGGGACGCACCAGCTCGCCGACGCGCTGGTGGACCCGCTGCGGGTGCTCGGGCGGCCGGTCTACCGGGTCAGCACCCGGGACTTCCTACGGCCGGCCTCGGTCCGGCTCGAGCAGGGCCGCACCAACCCCGACGCGTTCTACACCGACTGGCTCGACGTCCGCGGGCTGACCCGGGAGGTACTCGCACCGCTCGGCGACGGCGGTACCGGGCGGATTTTGCCCAGCCTGTGGAACGCCGACACCGACCGGGCCACCCGCGCGGAGTACCTGACCATCCCGCCGCAAGGCGTCCTGCTGCTCAGCGGCTCGTTGCTGCTCGGTGCCGGGCTGCCCCTGGACCTGGTGGTCCACCTGGAGATGTCGCCGGCCGCGCTGGCCCGACGCATCGGCGACGACGACCGCTGGACGCTGGCGGCGTACCGGCGATACGCCGACGAGGTGGATCCGGCGCTGCTCGCCGACGTCGTGGTCCGGATTGACGATCCACGGCACCCGGCCATCGTCGATGGCGCGGGGTAGATGGGGCAGGATAGTTGCCATGGCCATCATCATGTACTTCGATCCGACCTGCCCGTTCACGTGGCGCACCTCCCGATGGATCCGTGACGTCGCGGACCGCCGCGGCGAACCCGTTCGCTGGCGGTTTCTCAGCCTCGCCGTACTCAACGAGGGCCGGGAGATTCCCGAGCAGTACCGGGCCGGGATGGCGTGGAGCGTGCGTGCGCTGCGGGCGCTCGCCGCCGCCGACGCGAAGTACGGCCAGCCGGCGGTAGACCGGCTGTACACCGCTCTCGGACGCCGGCTGCACTACGAGGGCGCGGAGCGCGACGACACCACCCTCGCCGCCGCGCTCGCCGAGTCGGAGCTCCCCGCGGAGCTCATGTCGGCGGCCGACGATTCCGGTCTGGACGCCGCGATCCGGGCCAGCCACGACGAGGCACAGGCACGTGTCGGTACCGAGACCGGCAGCCCGGTGACGGCCTACGACGACGGACCGGCCTTCTTCGGACCGGTCGTCTCGCCGGTACCCGAGGGCGACGACGCCGACCGCCTCCTCGACGCGATGCGCCTACTGTCCACAGTCGCCCAGTTCAGCGAACTGAAGCGGGCCCGCAACCCATTCTGACCGTCGAGCGGTCCGCCGGTACGGGTACGCTCGCTGCCCGATGGCCCTCTCGTTGCTCCCCCTCAGTCTCCGCCTGCGTCGCGCCGCCCGCCGTCACTTCGGTTGGCGGCGTCTGCGCACCGGTCAGCTCGACGCCATGCGCGCGGTACTCAAGCGCCGCGACGCGCTGGCCGTCCTCCCCACCGGGCACGGCAAGTCGGCGATCTACCAGGTGCCGGCCACCCTGCTGGACGGTCCGACCGTGGTGATCTCGCCGCTGCTCGCGCTGCAGTCCGACCAGATCGCTGCGCTGCTCGGACGCGACGACCCCGCGCTGCGCGCCGTTCGGGTGAGTTCGGCCGAGACACCGGGCCAGCAGCGGGCGGCGCTGGCGGCGGTCCGCGGCGGCGCGGCCCGGTTCCTGTTCATCACGCCGGAGCAGCTCGCCGAGCCGGAGCGGCTGGCGGAGGTGCGGGCGTTGAAGCCGGCGCTGGTCGCGGTGGACGAGGCGCACTGCATCTCCGCCTGGGGTCACGACTTCCGACCCGACTACCTCCAGCTCGGCCACCTGATCGGGGAGCTGGGCCGGCCACCGGTGGTGGCGCTGACCGCCACCGCGTCCCCCCCGGTCCGCGAGGACATCACCGCCCGGCTGCGGCTGCGGGAACCGCGCCTGGTGGTCACCGGGCTGGACCGGCCCAACCTGTACCTGGAGGCGGTCGGCTGCGTCACCGAGGGGGACCGGTACCGGCGGCTGCTGGAGCGGCTGCGCGACGAAGAGCCGCCCGGCATCGTGTACGCGCCGACCCGGCGGATCGCCGAGGACCTCGCCGACCGGCTCGTCGGCGAGGGCATCAAGGCGCAGGCGTACCACGGCGGGATGGCGGCCGCCGAACGTACCCGCCGGCACGAGGCGTTCCAGCGGGACGAGATCCCGGTGATGGTCGCCACCAGCGCGTTCGGCATGGGCATCGACAAGCCCAACATCCGGTACGTAGTGCACGTCGCGCTGCCCGACTCGCCGGACAGCTACCTGCAGGAGATCGGCCGGGCCGGGCGGGACGGCGAGCCGGCCCGCGTGCTTCTGCTGTACCGGGCCGAAGACGTTGCCCTGCAACGCTATTTCAGCAGTGGCGCGCCGGCCGAGATGGAGATCCGGGATCTCGTCGCGGTGCTGCGGCAACGCCCGCACACCCGCGCCGAGCTGCGTGAGGTGAGCGGGTTCAGCGCCCGCAAGCTGACCCAGCTGATCACCTTGTTGGAAGAGGTGGGCGCGGTCGTCGGCGACCCGGACGGCAAGCTGCGGAGC
>JAVHWE010000123.1:0-3405 GCA_032160285.1 Micromonosporaceae bacterium
GTCGTTCAGGCGCCGCCGCAGGTCGTCCCGCACGTCGTTGAGGGCGTCGTGCAGATCCTCCTCGCCCGAGGTGGTGACGATCTTCTGCCGGCCGGCGATCCAGCACTCCAGCGTGACCTTCTGCCCCCGGGCGGCCCGATCCTTCACCGATACCTCAAGCTCGGTCGTGCCGGCGGGGAACGAGGCCAGCCGGGCGTCCAGGGTGGCGAACTGCTCGACGATCCAGTTCCGGTCGCCCTGCGAGAACCCGCCACCGACACGCAGGCAACCGTCGGCGGTGGCCGGGGTCTCATGCGTGCTCATCGCCACGCCTCGCCGTCGGCCCGCACGGATCCGGTGAGGTGGGACAGGTTGTTGCTGAACATGCTTGCCAACCCTTCGATTCGACGACCTACTTGTCGTGTTCGCGTTGATCAAGTCATACCCAGCCGGCGCCCCGCCGAAAACGGTATCCCGCTCCTGATTCGGCGACCGCAACGCTGTGTTTCAGACCGCGACGAGCTGCCACTGCTGGCCGGTGCTGCCGTCGGGCGCCTGCTGTACCACCCCCGATCCGGCGGCGGTGGCGGCGATACCGACGACCAGACCGCTCCTGCGGTTGGCCAGCGTCACGAAGCCGCCGGCGACGGCGGACACGGTCCACTGCTGCGCGGTGGATCCGGAGTTGGTGAACTGCACGAGACCGGCGCCGCTCGTCGTCGACGACCCGGACACGTTGAGCAGCTTGCCACTGAGGCTGCAGGTCAGCCTGGCGGCGCCGGCCGTGGTGGTGACGATCCAGGTCTGGTTGGCGGCGCCGGAGTTCGCCCGGATCACGACGGCGGCGTTGTCGTTGAGCGAGCTGGCGTTGACCTCCATGACCAGGCCGGTGGCCCGGTTCACGAGCCGGAAGGTGCCGGTGGCGGCGGGGGCGGCGACCCGGTTGATTCCCCGGAGCACGTTTCCCTCGGTGGTCAAATAGTTGGTGGTGTAGTTGAATCGCGGCGTCGCCGACCACATGAGGTAGAAGTACTTCATGTTCTCCGAATACCAGTAGCCCGGCGTCAGATCGCCCTTGGTGGTGGGTGTCGTCGTCATGTCGTTGACGATCGCGTAGCCGCGGGCGACCTTGCAGTGCGCCTTCTGCCGGTTCCACATGTCGAGGGCCCGGCTGCGATAGACCTCGTTGCCGGTCGCCAGCCACAGGAACAACGCCGAATCGATGTACTCCGGCCGCAGCTGGTACTGGTTGCTGAGCGCGCCGAGGGTGGTGTAGTCGATCGCCTCGGGCGGCAGCCGGTGCTGGGCCAGCGCGGCGGTCCAGGAACTGTGGTACGACTCGCCCCGGGCCAGATCGCCCCCCTGGGCCAGCAGCCCCGCGTAGAACGCGGTGAGTTCGGACTGGGTGCGCCCCACCACCGCGCCGGTGTTCATGTTGACCTGCCGGAACCACAGCCGGCCGGCCGAGCTGTCGGTCAGCCGGGCCACGATCGCCGCGGTCAGGGTGTCGTACCAGCCCTTCAGCTCGGTGTCGCCGAGGAACTGGAAGCCGTCCCACAGGTACTCGAAGAACGAGTCGACCGGCGGGTCGACCCGCGCGGTCTGGTCGACCCACGCGCCGGTGTCCACATTGAGCGACGTGCCCAGCAGGTTGAGCGGGGAGCGCCGGTTGAACACCGCGCGCATCGCGTTCTTCGCCGCGGTCAGGTACTTCGGATCGCCGGTGAGCTGTGACAGCCAACCCAGCTCGGTGATGTTGCTGCCGATCTCGGCGAGTGGCACCACGTTGCCGCTGACCGCCCCGGTGGCCAGGTTGACGAAGCGGTACGGCATGCCGGTGGGCGAGCGGGTGAACGCGGGCAGCAGCCGGTCGGCCAGGTCGCGGGCCCGGGTCAGCAGGATCGCGTTGCCGGTGGCGTGGAAGCCCGACAACAGGCCACCGACCATACGGATGATCGACTCGAACACATGCATGTTGGCGTTGCGGTTGAAGTTCAGGTTGCCGCTGATCCAGTTGATCGCGGCGGTCAGCTCGCCGTCGAGCTCCATCAGGAACAGCGTGTCCAGCGACTCGACGATCGTCAGGCCGAGCGGTGCGCCCGGAATGAAGAACTCGGCCCCGGTACCGCTGATGGGGTGCAGCTCGTCGCGCCCGAAGGCCAGCCGTCGGTAGGCGGTCCACGCGGTCAGGAACTCCTGCCGTACGTCGCTTGCCAACACCGGGTCGCCGGGGCCGAGCGTCGCCGAGAACGCGGGCGTGGCGGGCCAGGTCGCGGCCAGACCGGCGCCCGCGATGGCCGCCCCGGTCACCGCCCCACCGGTGAGCGTGTCACCGGCCACTGTGGCGCCGGTCAGCGTCGCGGCGCGCAGCAGCGCCCGCCGGGACAGCCATCCAGTCCGTTCGGACAATGCCATCGGTACCTCCAGGTCATTCCCGCGACCACGCCACCGCCGTCGGCGAAGCAACCGAACGAGCGGGACAGGCGTCGTGCTGATCGAGTTGGAGCGGATTACCGGACAGTCCGACCGCAGCGGTCACATCGCCGGCGGTCAATGCTATCGGCCGGAGGCCGGCTAAGGGAACCGCATGTCGCCCCGGCCGACCGCGAGGTGTCGTGCCAGCCGAAGGTCATCAGCGCCGGTGCGAATCCGCCGGTAGCGTTAAGGGTCTCGGGCATCACTCCGTTGTGGGTGATGCCCGAGACCCAGTAGGTGGCTGGATGCTGTCAGGTGACGTTGCTGGCCGCCTCCCGGGTGTGGTCGGCGGCGTCGCGGGCGGAGCTTTTGGCTTGCTCCCTGGTGGTCTGCGCGGCGTCGGTAGCGGTGTCCTTGACCTGCTGGGCAGCGTCGGTCACCGACTCGTTCAGGTTCTGCCTGATTTCCTGCGCTGATTCGGTGAGCGGCTGGCGGATGGGTTCGATCAGGTCACCGGCGTTGTCCTTGAGCTGCTGGCCGGCCTTCTTCTCCACCTGGGTGGCGGGGATCAGTGACGCGGCGAGCAGCCCGGCGCCGAAGGCGATGATGCCGGCGGCGAGCGGACTGCCCTGGGCCCGCTGGGCCACCGCCTGGGGCGCCTGCCGGACCGTGTCGGCGACGGTACCGGCCACCTCGCCGGCCTTGTCACCGGCCTGCGACGCGAGGTCCTGCGCGGTGGCCACGGCGGACCGGGCGGTGTCCTGTACCGATCCCGTTGCCGTCCGCGCGGTTGGTGTCGCCGTGTGTCGGCCGCCGTTGGGTGTGCCCATTACCGTGCTCCTCACTCCTTTTGCCTTGTCTTTCACACTGTCCCAGCGGCGTCGGACCACCCGGGTGGGGATCGTCTTGTCGGCGAGGGCGTCGACGTTGCGGGCCAGATCGCTGCGGGTGGCTTCGATGTCGTCTCTTATCCGGTCGGGTTCTTCAGCCATTGGGCGTCCTCCTTGAGTG
>JAVHWE010000265.1:0-3329 GCA_032160285.1 Micromonosporaceae bacterium
GGTCACGGGACAGGTGGTTCGGGTCGGCGTACATGCGCGTCAGCTTCCGGCGGCCGAAGCCAGCAGGGCGCGCTCGGCGGCGGGCAGATCGGATTTGACGACGATCTCGACCCGCCGGTTGAGCGTGACGGCCCGAGCGTCGCTCGGCGGGTACAGCGGCTTCTCGCCGGCGTAGCCGGCCGCCGACAGCCGCGAGGCCGCCAGCCCGTTCTTGATCAGGTACCGCACCACATCCGAGGCCCGCGCCGTGGACAGTTCCCAGGCGCTCGGGTAGTTCACCGTCGGTATCTGCAGTTGGTTGGTGTGCCCGTCCACCTCGATGTGGTTGGGCAGTGACACCAGCGCCGGTGTGACGCTGTCCACGATCCGCTGACCGGCCGGGAGCAGTTCGGCACGGTCACCGGCGAACACGACCCCGGTTGTCACGATGGTGACGACCAGGCCCCGCTCGTCGATGGTGAAATGCAGCGAGTCGGCCAGGCCCCGCTCGTTGGCCTGATCGCTGATCTTCTTCTTGACCTGCTCGAAGTTGCGGACCTCCTGCTGGGCGGCGTCCTGTAGGTTCTGCTGCCGGGCCCGGTCGGCGTCCTGTATCGCCTTCCGCAATGCCGGATCCTGGACGTTGGTGGCGGTGGAGGACTGGCCGGTGGTGCTGGCCGCACCCGCGCCGGCCAGATTGACCACGGCGGTACTGTCCGCTTCTTCCTCTACCTTCACGCCGGCGCCGCTGAACGCGACGGTCGGCGCCCCGAAGCCCTTGGCCAGGCCGTCGGCCAGCGCGTCGAACTTCTTCTGGTCGACCTGGCTCATCGCGAACAACACCACGAACAGCACCATGAGCAGCGTCATCATGTCCGCGTACGAGACGAGCCACCGCTCGTGGTTCTCGTGCTCCTCCTCGTGGCCGCCCTTCTTGTGCCGGACCGGCTTGTGCCCGCTCATGGCCCGGCCCCGGTGGCGGTCATGCCGCGGCCTTCTTCTTGTTCGTACTTCCCGGCGGCAGCAGGCTGCGCAGCTTCTGGGCGACCAGTCGGGGGTTCGCGCCGGCCTGGATGTTGATGATGCCGGCGATGACCATTTCCATCTGTCCACACTCGACTTCGGATAGCCGCTTGAGGCGGTTGCCGATCGGAAGCCACATGATGTTGGCACTGAGGATGCCCCAGAGCGTCGCGACGAACGCGGCCGCGATCAGCTCGCCGAGACCGCCCGGGTCGCTCAGGTTCGCCAGCACGTGTACCAGGCCGATGACGGTACCGATGATGCCGATGGTCGGCGCGTACCCGCCCATGTCGGCGAAGATCTTCGCGCCCGCCTTGTCCGCCTTGCGCTTCGCGTCGACCTCGGCCTCGAGGATCTCCCGCAGCTCCTCGGAGTCGGTACCGTCGATGGCGAACTGCAGTCCCTTCTTCAGGAACGGCTGGTCGACCTCCTTCATGGCGTCCTCAAGCGCGAGCAGCCCCTCCCGGCGGGCCTTCTCGGCGAGTTTGACCATGGTCTCGACCAGCTCGTCCGGGTTGCCCTTCTTGGCCAGCAGGGCCAGCTTGAGTTGGCCGATCAAGCCGGTGGCGTCCTTCATCATCCCGCTGGCCATGCCCGCGCCGAGGGTGCCGACGAAGACCAGTACCAGTGGGGCGGGCAGCAGGATGTGCGAGATCGGGGTGCCCTCGAGCGTCATCGACAGGAAGATCGCGCCGAACGCCAGGGCAAGGCCGATAAGGGTAGCCGGATCCATGTCAGCGCTCCCTGCGGTGGAGGTGAACGACGTTCGTGCGGTCGGTCGCCGGCTCGTCCCGGTGGCCCGCATCCTCGCGGTGCGGCTCGAACGGCCGGGTGACCAGCTGCTGGGCGTCGGCGACGACCGAGGAGCGGTACTGCCGGATCAGCCCGACGAGCTCGGTCAGCGACTCACCCACGACGTACTTGGTGCCGTCAACCAGGGTGACCACCGTGTCCGGTGTGGCGTCGGCGCGTTCAATCAGATCGGGGTTGAGCGCGAAGCTCGGACCGTTAAGGCGCGTCAGGAGTATCACGGTGTCCATCCTTGGGCGATCGGCGTGGCGTGCGGGGCGCGCTGCCCCGTAGCTGTCGGTCGGGGATCCATCCGTAGATCTACCCTTGACATCGGCCGGAATCGGCGCGGGATAAGGGAATGTCCACCGGGCGTACGACACAGGGGTGGCGAACCGGCTGACGCGTCAGGCCGGCTCGCCACCCCTGTGGGTGACAAAGGAATTACCGCTTGAGCTCGATGAGAGCCTGCAGCAGCTCGTCCGAGGTGGAGATGACCTTCGAGTTCGCCTGGAAACCGCGCTGGGCGATGATCAGGTTGGTGAACTCCTGCGCCAGGTCCACATTGGACATTTCCAGCGAACCGGCCTGCAGTGTGCCGCGACCGGTGCTGCCCGCGACGCCGAGCTGAGCGAGGCCCGAGTTGACGGTGGACCGGTACGTGGAGCCACCGGACTTCTCCAGGCCCGGTGCGTTGTTGAAGGTGGCCACCGCGACCTGGCCGAGGTTCTGCTTGAGGCCGTTGGAGTACACGCCCGTCAGCACCCCGTCGCCGCCGATGCTGAACGACTGCAGCGAGCCCGCCGCCGACCCGTCCTGGCTACTTGCCTGTACCGTCGACGCGCCGGCGAAGTTGGTCACGCTGGACAGGTCCACGTTCACGGCGCCCACGGTGAAGGTCGTCGGGTTCGGTACGGTGCCGTCCGGGTTGAAGGAGACCGAGGTCGGCCCGGTGGTGTTCGTACCGTCGTCGAGGGTCAGGTCCCAGGTCGTCGCCGAGGTCTTGGCGAATGTCGCGGAGAGGCTGACCGCGTTGCCCTGCGAGTCGTAACCCTGGATCGAGGTGGTGATCGGGTTGACATTGGTGGTGTCGGCGGGCAGGTTGCCGATGACCGTCATGTTCGCGGTCGCAGCCGGCGGCAGGAGCGAACCGATGGGCAGCGTGATGTCGGCCGGTGCGGCGTTGTTGTTGATAACGCCGTTGACCGCGTTCCAGCCCTGCAGGGCCAGGCCGTCCGGGTTGACCAGAGTGCCGTTGGCATCGAATGCGAACGCACCGGCGCGGCTGTAGAGGCTCTCGCTACCCGAGCGCACGGTGAAGAACCCGTCACCGTTGATCATTAGGTCGGTGCTACGCCCGGTGGCCTGGGCGGTGCCCTGCCCGAAGTTCGTCACGATCGCCGCGCTGCGCACCCCGAGGCCGACCTGGGCCGGATTGGTGCCGCCGATAGCGGCGGCCGGCGCGCCGGCGGTCTTCGTCATCTGGCTCAGGGCGTCCACGAAGACGCTCGGCGACGACATGAATACGGTGGTGCTGA
>JAVHWE010000304.1:0-3441 GCA_032160285.1 Micromonosporaceae bacterium
CCGCAGACGACGCCGACCTTCCCGCCGATCATCACGTCGGTCGCCCGGTTGAGGCCGTCGATCAGCGAGTGGCGGCAGCCGTACTTGTTGTCGAACTTCGACTTCGTCACGGAGTCGTTCACGTTGATCGCCGGGAACAGCAGCTCGCCGGTCTCCTGCATATGGTAGAGCCGGTGGACGCCGGTGGTCGTCTCCTCGGTCACGCCCTTGATGCCCTGGCCGATCTTGGTCCAGCGCTGCGGGTCCTCCTGCAGAGAGCGCTGGAGCGTCTCGAGGATCACGCGGAACTCCTCCGAGTCGGCGCCGGCAGGGTCCGGCACGGCGCCGGCGCGCTCGTACTCGGTGCCCTTGTGAACGAGCAGGGTGGCGTCGCCGCCGTCGTCGAGAATCATGTTGGGGCCGCCACCATCCGGCCACAGCAGGGCCCGCTCGGTGCACCACCAGTACTCGTCGAGGGTTTCGCCCTTCCACGCGTACACCGGCTGTCCGGCCGGCGCGTCGGGCGTGCCGTTCGGGCCGACGGCGATGGCCGCGGCGGCGTGGTCCTGGGTGGAGAAGATGTTGCAGCTCACCCAGCGCACCTGCGCGCCGAGCGCCACCAGGGTCTCGATGAGTACCGCGGTCTGGATGGTCATGTGCAGCGAGCCGGTGATGCGGGCACCGAGCAGCGGCTGGCTATCGGCGTATTCGCGGCGGATGGCCATCAGGCCCGGCATCTCGTGCTCGGCGAGCTGGATCTCTTTGCGGCCGAAGGCGGCCAGGGACAGGTCGGCGACCTTGAAGTCGGCGGTGGTGGAGTCCGGGCCGGCGAATGTCGCCGCGTCTGCCCGCGGCCGGAGTGTGCTGGTCATGAAATCTCCAGATCTGCCAGTTGCATGGACGGCAGCGGTCCAGACTACGCGCAGCGAAAAGCGCGCGGGGCGGTGGCTCGACACCACCGCCCCGCGCTTCCCCCCGGTTTGGTTCCCCCGCGAGCGGACCCGACCCCCACCGAATCGCGCCGCGTAATTGAGACAGTACATGGCGTGAGATAGCCGGCCGGTGGGATCCGGACTTCTCAGGGTGCGGTTTCGGTGCCGGCGACGGCCGTCATTGCCTGATAAACCTCGCCAACGCCGCGGACCGTGGCGGTCTGCCCGGCCACCCCGAAGGCGGCCCGGCCGCCGGTAAGGTCGACCGAGCCGAGGCCGTCACCGACCCGGACCCGCCCACGCAGGCACAGCACGATCCGCGGTCCGTCGCCGGGCAGGGTGAGCCCGTCCGCCGTCGCCTCGGCCCGGCACAGCGCGAAGTCCTCGACCGGCGTCGGCCACGTCACCAGCCCAGGCCCGACCTCCCGCGGCAGCCGAACCGGATCGGGCAGTACCTCGAAGCGCAGCACCCGCAGCAGCTCCGGCACGTCCACATGCTTGGGGGTCAGGCCGCCCCGGAGGACGTTGTCGCTCGCGGCCATGATCTCGACCCCGGTACCGCGCAGATACGCGTGCAGGTTGCCGGCCGGCATCCACACCGCCTCGCCGGGTGCCAGGCGCACGTGGTTGAGCAGCAGCGCGACCACCACCCCGACGTCACCCGGGTACCTCTCACCCAGCGCGACGGCCAGCTCGTGGCCGGCCGTCCTGGCCGCCGCGACCACCTCCTCGACCAGAGATTTGCCGGCGGTACCGGTCAACGCCAGCAAGCCGGTGACCGCGTCGCGCAGCGCGACCGACGGGTCGTCCCGGCGCAGGGCAGCCACCGTCGTCGCCAGGTCGGCCACCCCGAGACCGGCGAGAATGTCGGCGGTCACGACCGGATCGCGGAAACCGCAGAGCGCCTCGAACGGCTCCACCGCCACCAGCAGCTCGGGCTTGTGGTAGGGGTCGCGGTAGTTGCGGCCGGGCGCGTCCGCGGGCACCCCGGTGGCCTCCTCCGCGGCGAACCCGGCCCGTGCCTGCTCCGGATCGGGGTGGGCCTGCAGGGACAGCGGTTCGGCGGCGGCCAGGATTTTCATCAGGTACGGCAGCCGGGCACCGAACCGGGCGAGCGTGCCGGCGCCGAGCACCGCCGCCGGATCGGCGGCGATGACCTCGGTCAACGGCACGCCATCGACCGTCGACGGGCTGTCCGGGTGCGCGCCCATCCACAGCTCGGCCTCCGGCCCAGCGGTTGGGGTGGGCCGACCCTGGAGCGTGGCGATCGCGGTGCGCGACCCCCAGGCGTAGCGCCGGATCGGATTGTCGAGCAGCTCCATGTCGGTCAGCCCGCCGCCGATACCCGGTCGGCGTCGGTGGGCTCGGCGGTCGGTGTCCGGTCGATGTCGGGCTCCAGGTAGATGACCCGGGCGATCGGCACCGCCGCCCGGATCCGCCGCTCGATCTCGTCGATGCCCCGGGCCACGGCCGCCGCGGTGTCGTCGTGGCGCACCGCGACCTTCGCGGCGACCAGCAACTCCTCGGGTCCGAGGTGGACGGTGCGCATGTGGATGATCCGTTCGACCTCGTCGCCGGAGGAGATCGCCCGCTCGATCCGGGCCACCTGGTCGGCGGTCGCGGACTCGCCCAGCAGCAGGCTCTTCATCTCGGTGGCGAGGACGACCGCCACGGATACCAGCAGCAGGCCGATCGCGGCGGTACCGATGCCGTCCCACACGCCGTCGCCGGTCAGCAGCGTCAGGCCCACCCCGAACAGGGCGAACACCAGGCCGATCAGCGCGGCGAAGTCCTCCAGCAGGATCACCGGCAGCTCCGGTACCCGGGACCACCGGATGAACTGCGGCCAGGTCGCGGTGCCCCGGATCAGGTTGGTCTCCCGGATCGCGGTCCGAAACGACAGCGACTCCAGCACGATGCCGACCACCAGGACCAGGATCGGCACCCATTTCCAGCCCTCGATCGGCTCCGGGTGCGAGATCTTGTGGTACCCCTCGTACAACGCGAACAGGCCGCCGACGAAGAACAGCATGATCGACACGATGAACGCGTAGATGTAGCGCTCCCGCCCGTACCCGAAGGGGTGTCGGGGGGTCGCCCCGCGCTGCGCGCGCTTCGCGCCGACCAGCAGCAGCACCTGGTTGCCCGAGTCGACCATCGAGTGGATCGCCTCGGCCAGCATCGACGACGACCGGGTCAGCGCGAACGCGACAAACTTGGTCGCCGCGATGCCGAGATTGGCCGCCAGGGCCGCGACCACGGCCTTGTTGCCCCCGGCGGAACTCATCGGCGGCTCACGGTCTCGACAGCTCCTTCATCTCGGAGACGGCCGGCACCGCCATCGGGTCCAGGCCGTGGGCCAGGCCCAGGTAGATGGAGGCGAAGTCGGGTATCGCCACGAGCGAGGCCAGCCGCTCCAGCGGCGAGGCGCCCTCGGCGGTGACCAGACTGACCCGTACCCCGCGGCGCTCGGCGAGCGCCTGGACCGCCTCGGCGCGCCGCTCCTCCACGACCATCGGTTCGCCCTCGC
>JAVHWE010000328.1:0-10601 GCA_032160285.1 Micromonosporaceae bacterium
GGTTTGGGGGGGGGGGGTGAGGCACACCCCGACGCCGTGGGTGAGGCGCCCGACGCCGCGGATGAGGCACCCGACGCCGACCGCCGCTCGGACACCTGCGTCACGCCGGTATTCGCTTGCATGATCCCGTTAGATGGGGGCATGCGCCCTGAGTTCGTCACGCCCGCGAAGCTGACCGCTGGGGACCGGGTGGCCGTGGTCTCCCCGTCGTTTGCCGCCCCGGCGCTGTTCCCGGCCGTCCACGAACTGGGTCTGCGTCGGCTGCGCGACGAGTTCGGACTGCGCCCGGTGGAGTACCCGACGACCCGGCGACCGGCGTCAGCACCGGACCGGGCGGCCGATCTGATGGCCGCGTTCGCCGACCCGGACATCCGGGCGGTGCTCGCCACGATCGGTGGTGACGACCAGCTCACCGTGCTGCCGTTCCTGGACCCGGTACTGGTGGCCGCCAACCCCAAGCCGTTCGTCGGCTACAGCGACAACACCAACCTGCTCAACTGGCTGTGGAACCTCGGTATCGTCGGATACCACGGGGGGTCCACAATGGTGCACCTCGGCCGCGGCGGCGGCCTGCACCCGGTGTCGGCCGGCTCGCTGCGTACCGCACTCCTCACCGGTGGGGATGTCCAACTGCAGCCGGTCGAGGCTTTCAGCGAGGACGAACTCGACTGGCGCGAGCCGTCGTCGCTGGACCGGGCGGCACCGACCCAACCCGGTCCCGGCTGGAGCTGGCACCGGCCCGACCGGGTGGTCACCGCCCCGACCTGGGGCGGGAACCTGGAGATCCTGCACGGGAACCTCGCCGCGAACCGGTGGATGCGTCCGGTCGAGGACTACGCCGGCTGCGTGCTTCTGCTGGAGACCTCCGAGGAGATGCCCACCGCCGAGGAGGTCTTCCGCATGCTGCGCAACGCCGGCGAACGCGGCCTGCTGGCGCAGTTTCCCGCCATCATCGTCGGCACCGCCAAGGCCAGCAGCCTGCACCACCCCACCACACCGGACGAGCGGAACACCTACCGCGCCGCGCAGCGCGACGCGATCCTGCGGGCGTTGAGCCGCTACAACCCGGCCGCCATGGCGGTGTTCGACGTCGACATCGGACACACCGATCCGCAGTGGATCATTCCGTACGGCGGATCGGTGACCGTCGACGGCCCCGGCCGCCGCATCACGGCGCACTACTGATTCCGCATGGGTGGGCCGGCCGCTGCGGTGTGGCGACCCTGCGGCCGTCGAGGAGCGCATCGTCGGTCGCGCCCGCCGACATAGCGAACTCATAGCGGACGCATGGCGACGCGGGCCATGCTCGCCGCTGTGGTCATCGGCTGTCCTTCAGGAGGTGCGAATGCCCGTCGTACACCTGGTAGCCGAGCACCCAGCGGACTCGGAGGACCTGCTGTACCGGTGATCACCCGTGGTGTCCGGCTCGCGGACGCCTGGTCACCTGACCGGCGTTGGTGAACCGCCTGGTTGAACGGAATGCGGTACCGGCGGGTGGTAGGTCGAGTCGGGTCGATGTGTCCCCGGCCGAGGACGGACGTGTTTGTGCCAACGCCCGACGGCAGAACGCGTACCGCCTCCGCGCCGGTGACGCTGTGACGATCGGGGGGACTCGACCTACGCCCGGCCGCGGCTGGAGCACCGAGCCGGCACGGTATCCATGCGTTGAGGTTTTGAGTATATTGCCCTTCGCGAGCGCCGACCGAGGCGTCGCGGCGGGTGGCGTCCTCCGTCCCGTGCCAGGAACGGGGAGTCGTGGAGCTTCGGATTCTTGGTCCGTTGGAGGTGCTGGCCAGCGGGGGACCGGTCGCGCTCGGCGGACCCCGGCCCCGCACGCTGCTCGCGGTACTCGCGCTCGAGCCGAACCGGGTCGTGCCGGTCGAGCGGCTGGTTGACGCGGTGTGGGACGAGGCGCCGCCCCCGACGGCCCGTAGCCAGTTGCAGATGTGCGTCTCCGGCCTACGCCGGGCACTGGCCCCCACGAAGCTGGCCGATGCGATCGTGACCAGGCCCCCGGGGTACCTGTTGCGGGTTCGCCCCGGTGGACTGGACGCCGAGGTGTTCGACGGGCTGGTGGCCCGCGCACGGACCGCGGCCGAGGCGGGCCGCACGGCCGAAGCCGCTGACAACCTGCACGACGCCCTGCGGCTCTGGCGCGGACCGGCGCTGGCCGGCCTGTCCGGACCGGTGGTGCGGGCCGGAGCGACCCGGCTCGAGGAGTGTCACCTCCACGCCCTCGAGGAGCGCATCCGACTGGACCTGAGGCTCGGCCGCCACGACGACCTGATCGGCGAGCTGAGGTCGCTGGTCACCGATCATCCGCTGCACGAGCGGCTGCGCGCGGATCTCATGCTCGCGCTGTACCGTTGCGGCCGCCCGGTGGAGGCGCTGCAGGCCTACCGCGAGGCACGGCTGGCCCTCGTCGGTGAGCTCGGCATCGAACCGGGCGAGGAGCTGCACCGGTTGGAGCGAGCCATCCTGTCCCGGTGCCCGGAACTGGACCTGGCCATGCCGGTGGGTGCCGGCGGCGCGGCGGCTGGCGCCCAACCGACGCTCAACCCCGGCACAGTGGCCGGCGCCGACCCGACGGCCCGCCCCGGCGGTGGCCCGAGCGCGGACCGGCCGGCTGGCGCCGATGGCGACCGGCGCGCCGACCCGACGGCTGGGGCCGACGGTGACCACAACGTCGGCCCGACCGTCGTCGCGCGCCAGCTCCCCAACGACATCGCCGATCTCACCGGGCGGGAGCGACTGGTCGCGTCGATCCGCGGGGCGGTGGCCGGGTCCGGCCGGGAGTGCGATGCGCTTGCGGTGGTCTGCATCGCCGGTCCCGGCGGCGTCGGCAAGTCCACCGTCGCCGTACACGCCGCCCACCTGCTGTCGGCGGAGTTCGCAGACGGGCAGCTGTACGCCAGGCTTCAGCACGCCGACCGGCCGGTCGGGCCGGCGGAGGTTTTGGCCAGATTCCTGCTGGCGCTCGGCGTCGCCGGTACCGTCGTCCCGGACGGTCTCGACGAGCGCGCCGAGATGTACCGCAGCCGGGTCGCCGGCAGGCGGATCCTGGTCGTACTCGACGACGCCGGCGACGAGTCGCAGATCCTGCCGCTGCTACCGGGCACGTCGAGCTGCGCGGTGATCATCACCAGCCGGACCCGGTTGACCGGCCTGGCGGGGGCGCACCACGTCGGGGTCGGTGTGCTCGACACTCCGGCCGGTGTGCGGTTGCTGGGAAGGATCGCCGGTGACGACCGCGTCCGGGCGGAGCCGCACTCGGCCGCCGCGCTGATCGACCTGTGCGGCGGCCTGCCGCTGGCCCTGCGGATCGTCGGTGCCCGCCTGGCGTCGCGCCCGCACTGGAAACTCGGTCGGATGGTCGACCGGCTGCGTGACTCCACCCGGCGGCTCGACGAGCTTGAACACGCCAACCTGGGAGTCCGGGCGAGCATCTCGCTGAGCTATGTGGGGTTGCCGGCGGCCGCGCAACAGCTGCTGCGCCGGCTGGCCATGCTGGACGCCCCCGACTTCGCCGGCTGGGTGGCCGCGGCCGTCCTCGACCTCGACCCGGAACGCGCCGAGGAGGTGGTGGAGCGGCTCGCCGACGCGCAGCTGCTGGAGGCGGGTGTCGACGGGCCCACCGGGGTGGTGCGCTACCGGTTCCACGACCTCGTCCGGGCCTTCGCCCGGGAGCGGCTGGCCGCCGACGACCCACCGGCGCAGCGGCAGGCCGCGGGCGCCCGCGCGCTGGGAGCCTGGCTGGCGCTGGCCGAGGAGGCGCACCGTCGTGAGTACGGTGGCGACTATTCGATTCTGCACGGCGGCGCGCCCCGCTGGCCGGTACCGGTCGATCTCACCGCCCGGCTGCTCGAGAAGCCGCTGGCATGGTTCGAGAGTGAACGCGCCGGTCTGGTCGCCGCCGTCCGGCAGGCCGGCTCGTGGGGACTGGACGAGCTGTGCTGGGACCTGGCGCTGACGTCGATGACCCTGTTCGAGGCGAAGAACTACTTCACCGAATGGTGGGACACCACCGAGGTGGCGCTCGCGGTGACCCGGCGGGCCGGCAACCACCGCGGCGAGGCGGCCACGCTGTACTCGCGGGGCTTCCTGCTCGGCGCCAAGCGGCAGCTCGACGAGGCCCGGACGGTGCTCGGCTCGGCGCTGCGGGCCTTCGAGGGCTGCGCCGACGAGCACGGTCAGGCGCTGGTGGTCGATGACCTCGGCTTTTTCGACCGGCTGCAGGGCCGGTCCGCCAGCGCCATGAACCTGCTCGCCCGGGCGCTGACCGGGCTGCGCGCGGCCGGCGACCGCGTCGCCGAGGCGCACACGCTGCACAACATGGCCGCGACGCTGCTCGACATCGGTGATCACGAGGCCGGCGAGCGGTTGCTCGACGAGGCTCTCGCCATCAGCCAGGCTGCCGGGGGCAGGCGGGTGCAGGCCCAGGTGCTGCACCGGCTGGGCGAGGTGTACCTGCACCGGGGCGAGCTGGACCGCTCGGCGGACGCGTTCGGAGCGGCGCTGGCCATCGTGCGCGACCGCGGCGACCGGGTCGGGGAGGCGTACGGTCTGCACGGGCTCGGGAGGGTACGGCACCGCGAGGGCCGCTACGACCGGGCGGAGGTGTGGCTGGACCAGGCGCTGGCGTTGGCCCGCCAGGTGGGCGACCGGCTGGCGGAGCCCCGGATCCTGTTGTCGCTCGGTGAGCTGCACCTCGACCAGCAGCGCTACAGCCTCGCCGAGGAGCGGCTGATGGCGGCACGCACCGTATTCGGCCAGTTCGGTTCCGCCGATTCCGCCGAGGCACAGCGGCTCCTCGACCGGCTGACCCACGACCGGACGCCCGGCGGCCGCCGCCGGGAGGACGCGCTGGTCCGTGGGGCGTAAACGTCGTCGTCGGGTGCTCAAACGGCCCGCGGCGCGGGCGGATCCGCCGACGCCCCGGCCGGCGCTAACATGCATATATGCCGATCTCCAGGCCGGCGACGGCATCGCGTGGATTTCCCGCTGTCGACCCAGCCTGCGACGTCGATGCAGGCAGCGAGATCGATTCCGGCGGGGCGGCCGCCGGGGGACGGTCCGCCGATTCGGGCCGGTTGTTGGGTCTGGACGGTGTCCGCGGCTTCGCCGCGCTGTACGTGGTCGTGTTCCATTGCTGGCTGCTGACGTTCCACGGGTTCCCGGCCAATCCCGGACCGGTCTGGCTCGGCTGGCTGCTGTACGGGCACCTGGCGGTGGTCGCCTTCATCACGCTGTCCGGGTTCTCCCTGGCTCTGTCGCCGGCGCGCAACGGATGGCGGCTCGGCGGTACGGCGCGGTTCGCCCGGCGGCGCGCCTGGCGCATCCTGCCGCCCTACTGGGCGGCGCTGGTGTTCAGCCTGATGATCGCCTGGGCGGTGACACCCCAGCCGCACTCCGGGCCGCCGACCGGCCGATCCGTCGTCGTCTACGGCCTGCTGCTGCAGGACTTCGTCGTCGCGCCGCTGCCCAACGGGGCCTTCTGGTCCATCGCGGTCGAGGCCGAGCTGTACCTGATCATGCCGCTGCTGCTGCTGATCCGGCGCCGGGTCGGCGCGGTGACCCTGCTCGCGGCCGTCACCGTACCGGTGGTCGCCATAAACGTGCTGTTCCCGAGCGGGTCCCCGGTGGACAAACTGGGCGGGCTCACCCCGCAGTTCGCCCCGCTGTTCGCGGTGGGCCTGGTCGGGGCCGGCGTCCTCGGCGCGGGTGAGCGGATCCGCCGGTTGCCCTGGCACTGGCTGGCCGCGCTCGCCGCCGCTGCGGTGGTGCTGCTGATGGTGGTCAACGGCTCGGTCTGGACGGTGCGCAACTACTTCTGGATCGATCTCGCCGTTGCGCCGGCGATCGCCATGCTGCTGGCGGCAGTGGTCACCGGCCGGCCGGCTCCGCTGGTGTGGCTGCTGGCCACCCGGCCCGTGCGCAGCCTCGGTACCATCTCCTACAGCCTCTACCTGATCCACCTGCCGATCGTCGTGGTGATCACCCGCAAGATCACCGAGCCGCATGTCGCGCCCGGCCTGCCCGCGTTCTGGGTGACCCTGGCACTGGCGGTGCCCATCTCGGTGCTGACCGCGCGGTTGTTCGCGACGGTCTTCGAGCTGCCGTTCCAGCGGTACCGCAGCTGGGCCATGCTGCGCGGGGCGGCGCGGCACCGGTGGGCCGGCCTTCGTCCGGCCGGTCGCGCGCCGGAGCCACGACCGGCGGTCCGGGAGGTGCCGAACACCCTGGCCGGCGCGGCGCGGGAGCGCCCGAAAGACTAGTCGCCGCGGACGCGCATGCCCGGGTTCATTTGGCGGAGCTCTGCCCGGGCATGCCGAGGAAGACGTACTGAGCTGCGCGGATGCGGATTTTGTCGGGCACAGCGACTAGATTTGTCTAGGAGATCCGGTCCGGGAGCCGCCGTGGGCCGACGAGACAGGGAGTTTCGCATGAGCGCGCCCGCCCCGGCCGAGCGTCGGTACAACCCGTGGCTGGTACTGGTCGCGCTGTGCCTCGGCTTCTTCATGATCCTGCTGGACACGACGATCGTGAACGTCGCGATGCCCGCGCTGGCAACGGGTTTGAACGCCAAGCTGTCCGACCTGTTGTGGATTCTCAACGCGTACATCCTGGTCTACGCCGTGCTCCTGATCACCGCCGGGCGGATCGGCGACCTGTACGGGCCCAAGCTGCTGTTCCTCGTCGGTCTGGCGATCTTCACGCTCGCGTCGGCGGCGTGTGGCTTCGCCCAGAACCCGGCCCAGCTGATCGCCTTCCGGATCATCCAGGGCTTCGGTGGCGCGCTGCTCACTCCGCAGACACTCTCGGTGATCACGATGATCTTCCCGGCGGACAAGCGCGGCGCCGCGTTCGGGGTGTGGGGATCGGTCGCCGGGGTGGCCACGGTCGCCGGTCCGGTACTGGGCGGCTGGCTGGTCACCGACTACGGCTGGCGGTGGATCTTCTTCGTGAACGTACCGGTCGGCATCGCCGCGATGATTCTGGCCGGCATCGTGATGCCCGACATCAAGCTCAACCGCCGCCACAAGCTCGACGTGCCCGGCGTACTCCTGTCGACCGCCGCGCTCTTCCTGATCGTCTTCGGGCTGATCGAGGGCCAGTCCCACCACTGGGGCCGGGTCTGGGGCCCGGTCACCATCGTGGAGATCATCGCGGTCGGCGTCGCGCTGCTGGCCGGCTTCCTCTATCTGCAATGGATCGAGCGTAACGACGAGCCGCTGGTACCGTTCTCGATCTTCAGTGACCGCAACTTCTCGATCATGAACGGCGTTGTCGCCTCGATCAGCTTCGGCATGCTCGGCCTGTTCCTGCCGTTGACGATCTTCCTGCAGTCGGTACTGGGCCTGACCGCGCTGCAGGCCGGCCTGACCACCGCGCCGATGTCGGTGATCTCGATGTTCGTCGCCCCGCTCGCCGGCCGGTACGCCGACCGGATCGGCGGCAAGTGGATCCTGTTCAGCGGGGTCGCCCTGTTCGCGGGCGGGATGGGCATCCTCATCGCGTCGTCGCACCTCGGCGTCAGCCGGTGGCACCTGCTGCCCGGCCTGGTGGTCGCGGGGTTCGGGCTGGGCATGACGTTCGCCCCGTTGCAGACGATCGCGATGCGCAACATCGAGCCGCGAATGGCCGGCGCGGCCTCCGGCCTGATCAACACGACCCGGCAGCTCGGTGGCGTGATCGGGTCGGCCGCCGTCGGCGCGTTGCTGCAGGCGCAGCTGTCCAGCAAGCTGACCGCCGCGGCTACCGCCAACGCGGACAAGCTGCCCCCGCAGTACCGCGACCAGTTCATCACCGGCTTCAGCCACGCCTCCGGCAACCTCGAGGTCGGCGCCGGCCAGAATGCCATCGCCGTGCCGCCGGGCGCCCCGGCCGCCGTCCGGCAGATCCTCACCACCATCGGCAGGGCGGTTTTTGACGCCGGCTTCACCAACGCGATGCGGGTGACCCTGTGGCTGCCGATCGCGGTGATGGGCGCGGCGGCGCTGTCCGTCCTGCTGGTCAGGCGCCGTCCGCGGCCCCGCACGCCCGACCGGGTGAGCGAGGATGCCGCGACGTCCGCGGTCGGGCGCTGACCGCCGCACCCGGATCACCGGCGCGGGCGTCGGTGAACCGAGCACGGCCGTCGAACACGTACCCGCTCCGCTAATCTCGTCCGCCCGCTGCGGCGCCCCTGATGCGACAGCGGCGCAGCGGGTGGCATCAGGGTCCGGTTACCGGGTGGGAGATCTGTCGTACGCTGCCGGCCCCGCGGGCCAGGTAGTAGAGGTTGCCGTCGGTGCCGACATGCAGATCGACGGGGCTGTCCAGGTTGGTGGCGAACGCCGTGTCGGCCCCGGTTGCCGGGTCGATGCGGCGGATGAAGCCGGCGCAGAAGTCACCGTAGAAGTACGTACCGACGAACTCGGCCGGGAACGTGGCGGTCGGCGGGTTGTAGAACGCCCCGCCGGTGATCGCGCACACCCCGGGGGTGGAGTGCGGATAGGCGAAGACCGGTGAGCGGAAGGCGGGATTGGTGGTACGCCCCTCGGTCGTCGGCCAGCCGTAGTTGGCGCCGGCGACGCCGTCGTTGATCTCCTCCCAGGTGTTCTCGCCGACATCGTTGATGAACATCCGCCCGGTACCGGGTTGGAACGTGAAGGTGAACGGGTTGCGGAGCCCGAGTGCCCAGATGGCCTGGTTGCGGCCGGTCGTTGCGGAGACGAACGGGTTGTCCGGCGGGATGGTGCCGTCGGCGTTGATCCGGAGCACCTTGCCGAGCAGGGTGTTCAACGACTGGGCGTTGGCGCCGTTGGCGTTCTCCCCGACCGCGATGTAAAGCTTGCCGTCGGGTCCGAAGTGGATCGCCCCGCCGTTGTGGTTGGTGGCCGACGACAGGTTGTTGAGATCGAGCAGGATCACCTCACTGCCCGGCTCGGCCACGTTGCCGTTCGCGGTGAACCGGCTCACCCGGTTGTGAATGGTCGGCGTGGTGGCCGTGTAGTAGACGTACACGAACCGGTTCGTCGCGAAGTCCGGGTCGAACGTGACCCCGAGCAGTCCCCGCTCGCCGACGGAGCTGACCGTGACCGTGAGGAACGGCGTCGGAAGCAACGTTCCATTCTCGATCACGCGAAGACTGCCGGTCTGCTCCGCGACGAAGATCCGTCCGTCCGGGGCGAACGCCATCGCGGTGGGGCCGGACAGGCCGCCGGCGACGAGCGTGTCGCTGAACGTGGCCGGCACATCGGCCGCCGCCACACCGGACCCGGCGGTCAGTGCGCCGACCGCCGTCAGCAGTGCGACAGCAAGAACCAACACCGGCTTCGATCGCCGCTTCAACGTACCGATCATGAGAACTCCTGGCTCGCGGGGGTCACGTCTCAGGGGCGTGTTACCCAGTTCGGAGCCTACGTAGCGTTCTTAAGTCTCTCGATGCGTCGTGACCAGAATAGACATCCGGACGCCGCCGTCCGCCTTGGGTGATTTCGGTTGCCTGGCGATGGCGGGTCGACCGGTCCGGTCACCGTTGGTTACCGCAGCTGGGCGACGTAGACGGTATTCGTCGAGGTGCGGCGTTGCAGCGGGTTGTCGAAGGCGACGACCTCCGCCCGTACGGTGGCGAAAACGTCGGCGAGCGCGGCGGTGAAATCGACGTCGGGCGGGTCGTTGGACCACAGGCCGAAAACGCCACCCGGCCGCAGGTGCCCGGCCAACCGACGCAGGCCGGCGGGCCGGTAGAAGGCATCGTGACCGGGTCGCAGCAGGTGGCGCGGGCTGTGGTCGATGTCGACCAGCACGGCGTGGAACAGCCGGGCCGGCGTCGCCGGGTCGAACCCGCCGGGGTCGGCGTTCATCGCGAAGAAATCACCGTGCACGAACCGGCACCGGGGATCGGCCGGTACCGTCGCGGCGAAGGGCAGCAGCCCGCGCTGGTGCCATCCGATGACCTCGTCGAGGGCTTCGACGACCACCATCGAGCGCACGCGGGGATCCTCCAGTACGGTGCGCGCGGTGTAGCCCAGGCCCAGTCCGCCCACGACCACATCGAGCGCGTCGCCGGTCACGTCGGCCAGCCCGAGACGGGCCAGCTCGATCTCCGCGACCGGGAACAGGCTGGACATCAGGAAGTCGTCGTCGAGCTTGACCTCGTACACCTCGACGTCGAGGGTGGGATCGCGCCGGCGTCGCAGGCTGATCTCGCCCATGGCTGTCGGGCGCCAGGCCAGCTCCTCGAATCGCACGCTCATGTGGCACATCCTCCACCAGTGTCGGCAGCCGCCGGTTCAGCCCCACCAGAACGCGGTGGCGATGATGGCGTACAGCGCGATCAGGGTTGCGCCCTCCAACCAGGTCGATTCGCCGTCGAAGACGATGAACGCGACCGCGATGACCGTCACGGCGACCGCGACCACCAGCATCGGGGCGAAGACCAGCGTGAGGGTCGTCGCGGTGAACAGGCTCAGCAGGACCAGCGCCGGCGCCAGGACGAGGGCGATCTGCAGCGGGCTCTGAATGATCACACTCAACGCGAAGTCAGCCCGGTTGCGGTAGGCGAGCTGGATGCCGACCACGTTCTCGATGGCGTTGCCGGCGATCGCCACGATGAC
>JAVHWE010000373.1:0-7064 GCA_032160285.1 Micromonosporaceae bacterium
GGCTCGTCGAGGATCAGCACCCGGGGGTCGCCCAGCATCGCGGCGGCGATGCCGAGCCGCTGCTTCATGCCCAGCGAGTAGCCCTTGAACTTGCGGTTCGCCGCCGGCGTGAGCCCGACCAGCGCGAGCGCCTGCTCGGCGCGCTCGCGGGGCAGGCCCGCCGCCGCGCAGAGGACCCGCAGGTGGTTGAGCCCGGTCCGGCCCCGGTGCGCGCTGGACGCCTCGAGCACGGCGCCGACGTGCCGGATCGGCTGCGCCAGGTCGGAGTAGCGCTGGCCGCCGATCGTCGCGGTGCCGGCCGTCGGCGTGACCAGGTTGAGCAGCATGCGCAGCGTGGTGGTCTTACCCGCGCCGTTCGGGCCGAGAAATCCGAAGATCTCCCCCTCGTCGACGATCAGGTCGACGCCGCGGACCGCCTCGACGGTGCCCTTCCGGCTGCGAAACGACTTGCGCAGCCCCTTCGTCTCGATGATCACTTCATCCTCCTGATCCCGTCCGACAGCCTCGGCGACGGGTCGCCTCGTCTAGCGGCACCATGACGTCATAATGACGTCAAGCATGGCGCACACCGGCAAGCTAGCGCGCGGCGGGCTGCCTAGTCAAGTTTGTTTATTGCTCGTTGTCGGGGATCGGACCGGACTCCGCGGCGATCGGGTCCAGCCCGGCCGCAACCGGCCCGAACTCGGCCGCGATCGCCTCCCGCCAGCGGCGCCCCATCTCGTCCGGGTCGACCTCGCCGACATGGGTGCCCGCGCCGGCCTCGATCCGGTCCGCGATCCGACGGCACCACGCGATCTCCGCCTCGGCATGCGCGCCGAACAGCTCCAGCGTCCACACCACGTGTACCGGGCGGTGCCCGGTCGCCGCGTGCTCCGGCGAACCACCGAGTTTGAGCTGCAGCTGCGCCACCTGCCCCTTGAGTAACCGGGCCCGGTTGCGCAGCGCCGCCACGGCCTCGGCCCGCGGCAACGCCGGTAGCAGCGCGAACGCGGCCGCGAACGGGTCGATCGGATCCTTGTACTCCCACCAGTACCGGCGCAGCAGTTCGCCGAACTCGCGGTCGCCGGCCGGCGTCATCCGGTAGGTGGTGCGGGCCGGGCGACTACCGACCCGCTCGGTCGCCACCTCGACGAGCATGCCCTCGTCGGTCAGCTTGCGTAGCGCGTGGTAGATCGAACCCGGCTGGATGTTGGCCCACCGGTCGACGTCCCAGCTCATCAGCTCCCGGCGCACGTCATAACCGTGTACCGGCTGCAGCCACCGGACCAGACCGAGGATCATCATTCGGGTCGTCGACACGGAGACCAGCGTAATAGAAAACGTTGACTATGCGATGACGTCACTCCGCCGGTCGGTTACCGGACACCGGCCCGCCGCGCGGGGCGGCATTGATGATCATCGGCTTGGCTAGACTGCGCGACATGCCGATCGGTCAGACGCGACCACGAGAGGGGCACCGCAGGTGCGCAAGGTACTGATCGCCAACCGGGGCGAGATCGCGGTGCGGGTCATCCGGGCCTGCCGGGACGCCGGGTACGGCAGCGTCGCCGTGTACGCCGACGCCGACCGGGACGCGCCCCACGCCCGGCTGGCCGACGAGGCGTACGCGCTGCGCGGCGATACGGCCACCGACACGTACCTTCGCATCGACAAGGTCCTCGACGTCGCCGGCCGCAGCGGCGCCGACGGGATCCACCCCGGCTACGGCTTCCTGGCCGAGAACGCCGACTTCGCCCAGGCCGTGATCGACGCCGGCATCACCTGGATCGGCCCGACCCCGCAGGCGATCCGGGACCTCGGCGACAAGGTCACCGCGCGGCACATCGCGCAGCGCGCCGGCGCCCCGCTGGTACCGGGTACCACCGAACCCGCCCGGGACGCCGGCGAGATCGTGGCGTTCGCCCAGGAGTACGGGCTGCCGGTCGCCATCAAGGCGGCGTTCGGCGGCGGCGGCCGTGGGCTCAAGGTGGCCCGCGGCCTCGCCGAGATTCCGGAGTTGTTCGCGTCGGCGACCCGCGAGGCGGTGGCCGCGTTCGGCCGCGGCGAGTGCTTCGTCGAGCGGTACCTCGACCGGCCCCGGCACGTGGAGGCCCAGGTGCTGGCCGATACCCACGGCAACGTGATCGTCGTCGGTACCCGCGACTGCTCGTTGCAGCGCCGCCATCAGAAGCTGGTCGAGGAGGCGCCCGCGCCATTCCTCACCCCGGTACAGCGGGCGCAGATCCACGACAGCGCCAAGGCGATCTGCCGCCAGGCCGGCTACCACGGCGCCGGTACCGTCGAGTACCTGGTCGGCACCGACGGTACGGTCTCGTTCCTGGAGGTCAACACCCGCCTACAGGTCGAGCACCCGGTGACCGAGGAGACCGCCGGTATCGATCTCGTCCGCGAGCAGTTCCGGATCGCCGAGGGTGAGGCGCTGCGCTTCGACGCCGACCCGACCCCGCGCGGTCACTCCATCGAGTTCCGGATCAACGGCGAGGACCCCGGCCGCGGTTTCCTGCCGGCCCCCGGCACGGTGAGCGAACTGCGCCTGCCGGCGGGTCCGGGGGTCCGCGTGGACACCGGCATCGAGGCCGGCAGCGTCATCGGCGGCAACTTCGACTCGCTGCTGGCGAAGGTCATCATCTCCGGCACGGACCGGCGACAGGCGATCGAACGGTCGCGGCGCGCCCTTGACGAGATGGTGGTCGACGGCCTGGCCACCGCGCTGCCCTTCCACCGTGCGGTGGTCCGCGACGCGGACTTCACCGACGAGCCGTTCCGGGTGCATACCCGATGGATCGAGACCGACTGGGCCGGCGGGATACCGGCGTTCACCGCGGCCACGGCCGACGACGCCGACGCTGAATCGCGGGAACGCGACACCGTCGTGGTCGAGGTGGGGGGCAAGCGCCTGGAGGTCACGCTGCCGGCCGGGTACGCCACCGGTACGTCGGCGGCCGTCCCGCCCGGCGGGGCCGCCGCCCGGCCGGGGCGGCGTCGGGGCTCCGGTCGCACCGGTGGCGGTGGCGCCGGCGGCGATTCGCTGACCAGTCCGATGCAGGGCACGATCATCAAGATCGCGGTGGCCGAGGGCGACACCGTCGCCGAGGGCGACCTGGTGGTGGTCCTCGAGGCGATGAAGATGGAGCAGCCGCTCAACGCCCATAAGGCCGGCGTGGTCACCGGGCTGGGCGCGGCGGTGGGCGAGGTCGTCTCCGCCGGGGCGGTCATCTGCGAACTGCGCTGACACCGGCTGCGCTGACACCGGCTGCGCTGACACGGGCTGCGCTGACGCTGGGCTGGCGCGGAGCGGCTAGCCGGCCGGGGCCGGATCGGCGCCGATCACCTCCTGGCGGCGCGCCTCGTCGGTGATCGGTACGGCCACCACCGCCGTACCGTACGCGCAGATCTCGACCCAGTTGCCGGTGATATCGCGGTTGTCGAACCGCATCGCGAGTACGGCGGTCGCCCCGCGCCGACGCGCGAGATTTGCCATGTGCATGATCGACAACGCCCGGCTGTGCGCCAGTACCTGCGTCATCTCGGCCACCGGACGACCGTCCAACGTGGCATAGCCGGCCACGTACGGATTTCGGGTGCAGGCGGTCACGCCAAGCACCTCGCCCAGTACTACCCGGATCTCGTATCCGGGCAGGCTATCCGTCGTGACTACTATCACATTCCGAGAGTATGCCGACATACCCGCTTTGCATACTAATTTTTCCGGCGCTCCGCGCCCGGCACCTCCCGTCGATCCAGGACAGTCGACCCGATTCGTGATCAACCATGTCCATCAGTCCAGGATCGACGGGAGAGCCCGGCGGTCAGCGCAGCCCGTGAGCCAGCGCGGCCATCAGCGAGCCCTGGGCGTCATCGGCGTCCAGGGACCAGGCCATCGCGCCGCCGAGGTGCTGATCACGGACGTAGTCGGTCTTCCAGCTCATCACCGTGGGATCGTCGAAGGTCCAGAAGGTCGTGCCGTTGAACAGCCACGAGAAGCCGGCCCGACGGTCGCGGTACACGATGAAACCGGTCGACGGCAGGGCCTTCAGGTTGCGGTAATCCTCCAGCCCGGGCACGGCGCTGCCGGGCGCCGGAGCGGCGGACGTCTGGAACAGCCCGTGGTTGGCGGTGCTCGCCAGGCTGGTCCAGCCGTAGCTGTAGAACGGCACCCCGACGACGATCTTGCCCCGCGGCGCGCCCTGGCTGATCAGCGTGTTGACCGCCCGCGACACGGTGAAGTCCGGACTCTGCGGCTCGCCGGCCGGCGGGCGAAGCGCAGACTGGTGGTTGGTCACCGTCTCCCAGGAACCGTGCATGTCGTAGCCCTGCACGGTGGCGAAGTCCAAGGCGGCGAAGACCTTGCGTACCTCGTACGCGGAGCCGATCTTCGCCGGCGACGCGGACAGGAACGCGGTGGTCGAGTAGTGCGTGCGGGTCGTCCGCCCGTACGCGTCGAGCTGGCGGCGGAACTCCCGGAGCATGAGGGTGAAGTTCTGCTTGTCCTCGGGCCGGATCACGTTGCCCACGTTGCCCTCCGACCCGGGCCACTCCCAGTCGAAGTCGATACCGTCGAAGACGCCGGCCGCCGCGCCCGGTGCCGCGCCCGGCAGGTTGCCCTTGATGAACATGTCGATGCACGACGCCGCGAGCTGCTGGCGGGAGGCATCCGTGAGCACCGCGTCGGAGAAGTACTTCGACAGCGTCCACCCGCCGAGCGAAATCTGGATCTTCAGGTTGGGGAACTTCCGCTTGAGCTCGCGGAGCTGGTTGAAGTTGCCGGACAGCGGCTGGCCGGCGACGTCGGCCGTACCGTCCACGGTCTGGTCGGCGGTGAACGGCACCTGCCAGTCCGCCCACGGGTCGGCGGAGGCGCAGAGGCCGGCGGCGTTGACGTTGCCGAACGCGTAGTTGAGCGTGGTCATCCGGCCGGCGGACCCACTGGTAGCCAGGTCCTTGACGTGGAATCCGCGCGCGTAGATACCCCACTGCGTGAAATAGCCGACCTTGGCGTACCGGCTCGCGTGCTGATGGGCGCCGGCGACCGACTCCGTGGCGCTCGCCACGTTGGCCGGCACCAGCACGCCCGCGGTCAGGGCGGCGGCGGCACATCCGGCCGCGAGCACCCGTCGTCTGACCATGAGTGGCCTCCATTTTCTTTTAAGAACCTTAACTAGTCATCCGGAACCTAGAAGTGCCAATGCCAGCCGTCAATAGGCCATCGGTACCGCGGCTCACCGCGAAGTGCCAGAAGGCCCGTACACGGTGAGCCGACGGATCCGTGGCGCCGGCCCGCGCCGCCGTCACGCTCCCGTGTAACCGGCGCGATTACTCGAGTCCAAGGGCACCCGGGCCGGGTCGACCGGGTACGCCGGGCCGTCGTCGTGAACGCCCGGCGCCCGCGACGTACCTTGACAAGCGACGCTGGACAAGCGACGGCGGCAGGCGACGGCCGATGGGACGCCCGTGGTCGCCGAGGAGAGGGGACGGATGCCCGAGGGACACACGGTCCGGCGCCTCGCCGACCGGCACACCGAACTGTTCGGCGGGCGGCGGGTGTCCGCGTCCAGCCCGCAGGGGCGCTTCGCGGACGGCGCGCGACTGATCGACGGGCATGTCCTCGACGGCACCGACGCCTACGGCAAGCACCTGCTGCACCACTACTCCGGCGACCGCACGCTGCACGTACACCTCGGTCTTTACGGCCGGTTCACCGACGGCGCCGGCGCCGCGCCGTCGCCCGTCGGTGAGCTGCGGCTGCGGCTGGCGACCCGGCGGCACTGGCTGGACCTGCGCGGCCCGGCCGCCTGCGAGCTGCTCGACCCGCCCGAGGTCAAGACGTTGCTCGGCCGGCTCGGCGCCGATCCACTGCGCGCCGACGCCGACCCGGACGCCGCGTACCGGCGGCTGACCCGCAGCGACCGGCCCCTCGCGACGCTGCTGCTGGATCAGTCCATCGTGGCCGGTGCCGGACTGATCTACGTGACCGAGGCGCTGTTTCGGGCCGGGCTGCCGCCGACCATGCCGGGCCGATCGCTGACGGCCGAGGCGTGGCGCGACATCTGGGCCGACCTGCGGGCGCTGATGCGTGCCGGGGTGACGACCGGCCGGATCGACACGGTGCACGTCGCGCACACCCCGACCGTGATGGGCCGGCCGCCGCGCGTCGACCGGCACGGCGGCGAGGTGTACGCCTACCGGCGGGCCGGCCAGCCCTGCCTGGTCTGCGCCGGCCCGATCCGCACCGCGTCACTGGGTGGGCGCAACTCGTACTGGTGCCCACCCTGCCAACCACCCTGACACCAACCGCGATCGTGGTGGCAAACGGCAATTCGCCACCAAGATCGCGGACAGGTGCGAGCCGGTCTCTCCGCATCAGTCGAATTCGTGGCGCATCAGTTGGCGGGCGGCCTCGGCGATCGACCCGGACAGCGACGGGTAGATCGTTATCGTGTGCGCCAGCTGATCGACGCTCAAATGGTTCTCGACCGCCATCGCGATCGGCAGGATCAGCTCGCTCGCCTTCGGCGCCACCACGACACCGCCGACCACCAGACCCGATGCCGGCCGGCAGTACAGCTTCACGAACCCGTCGTGCAGGCCGGCCATCTTGGCACGGGCGTTACCGGCCAGCGGCAGCATCACGGTACGGGCCGGTACCACGCCGTTGTCCACATCGGACTGGCTCACCCCGACCGAGGCCAACTCCGGGTCGGTGAACACGTTCGACGCCACCGTACGCAGCTTCAACGGGGAGACCGCCTCGCCGAGCGCGTGCCACATCGCGATCCGGCCCTGCATCGCCGCGACACTGGCCAGCGGAAGGACGCCGGTACAGTCGCCGGCGCCGTAGACGCCCGGCACATTGGTCCGTGACACCCGGTCGACGCTCAGGTAACCGCCGTCGTCGATTTCGACGCCGTACTCGGTCAGCCCCAGGCCGACCGTGTTGGGCACCGCGCCGACCGCGATCAGCACGTGCGAACCCTCGACGGTTCGGCCGTCGGCGAGCTCCACGACCACGCCGTCGGCGGTCCGCCGGGCGGCCGACGCCCGGGCATGGTTGAGGATCTTCATGC
>JAVHWE010000388.1:0-4607 GCA_032160285.1 Micromonosporaceae bacterium
TTCGGAGAACCTAGCAACCCGAGTGGCCCGCATGTCCGACAGCATACACAGCATTACCTAGAAATATAATAGCGAGGACCGAACCAGCGGCTCTCGCCCGCGTACGCGACTACCCGTAAGGTCGCGGCATGATCTTCATGGCGCTGTGCATCCTCGTCGTGATCTTCGTCGGGATCGGCATGGTCGGCATCGCGATCCGCCGCTCGCGCGGCCGCTGATCCCCCCTCGCGCGGCCGCTGATCCGCGCTCGCGCGGCCGCTGATTCCGGCGCGCGGTGCCGGCGGCCGCCCGCTCGCACGGGCGGCCGCCGTCCGGGCTTAGGACACGGCGAGCGCTACCGTCACCAAGCCGGCTCCGACCAGCGCGTACGCCCAGATCTGGTCGAGGTTCACCCAGGCGGTCCGTAGGATGCGCAGCCCGACCACCTCGTACACGACGACCGCGATCGTCCCGGCGACCGCCACCATCGCGACGGTGTGGACCGCGGTCGCCGCGAGGCCGGTCCACAGCGACGCGGTGGCCCGCGACACGACGTGCTGATGACCGGTCCGTGGGGTCGGCCCGGCCACCAGCACCGGCACCAGCATCAGCCCGGCGCCGTGGATCGACGACATGAGAAACGACCAGCCGACGAGCTGCGCCGCCGACAGGCGCATGCCGGCCCAGCGGAAGTGGCGCTGCGACAGGGCCCGCCACAGGCCGAAGCCGACCAGCACCACGCCGCCGCCGATCGCGACCAGCCGGGTGGTCAGCACCGACTCGACCACTCCGACCAGGCCGGCGATCACCAGTACCGAGGTCGCGTGCCCGACCGCGATCGCCGGCAGGGACCGCAGCAACGCGGCGCGGCTGCGGTTCTGCAGGCCGATCGCGACCGCGAACAGCCACCCCATCCCGGGGTTGAGGCCGTGGAACGCACCCAACCCGGCCAGCGCGAGCCACTGCCAGCCGGTCACGCGACGCCCCGGCTCACGGGTAGCAGTACGAGTCCGACGAGGCGTCGCCGCCCTGCAGCCGTACCTGGTGGACGCGCCGGCCGCGGAACTCGTCGCCGTTGGGGAAGAACCGCTCGTCGAAGGAGATGCCGCCGGCCGGGTCGGCGTCCAGCTTGATCGCCCAGGCGCCCACGCCGTCGGGGTAGAACTGGTCGTCCCACGAGCCGTAGAGGGAGTTCGTCACGTACACCCGGCGGCCGTCGCGGCTGATCTCGACCATCTGCGGGCCGCCGCGCAGCGGCACGTCCGGCGCGGACGGGTGGGCCACCCGCCCGACGATGCCGCCGATGCGCACCGAACCGGTCTTGCGCGGGTGCAGCGGGTCGCTCACGTCGTACTGAAGCAGCTCACCGGTTCCCCACGCGGACACGTACAGGGTCTTGTCGTCGACCGCCAGGTCGATGTCGGTGACCAGCGGCGGTACCGCGGCGAACGGTTGCAGCACCGGCGGCAGCAGCGCCGGGTCGGCCGGCTCGGCCGGGATGTCGATCACCTTGGTCACCGCCCAGCCGGTGCCCGCGTCGTCACGGTGCCACATCCAGACCGACGCGGACAGGTCCTCGACGCTCACCACCACGCCGACGAAGCCGTACTCGCGGGTCGGATCGTGCGCCGGGCGCAGCTCCAATACCATCTGGTACTGGTCACCGAGGTCGACCCGCTGCTGGTGACGGCGCTTGCGCAGATCCCAGAAGTGCAGCGCGTGCCCGTACTTGCGGCCGAGCAGCAGTTCGCCGACCACCCCGTCTTCGATCATCGAGGGGGTACCCCACTCGCTGGTGATCACGGTGTCGTAACCGAGGTGCCACCAGACGTCGTAGCCGAAGTACTGCGGCCCACGGTCGATCTCCCACCGGCCGAGCACGTCGAACGAGGTGTGGTCGAGCAGCGCGACGCCACCGGGACCGTCGGAGCCGTCGGCACCGCCGAGGGCCGAGACGTAAATACCCTCCGGCCCACAGTGGACGGTGTGCGGCCGCGAGTACCCGGCGCGCTTGGCCAGTTCCTCCGCCTCGATCACCTTCACCACCTCGGGGCTGGTGGGGTCGGCCTTCGTGTCGAGTACGTAGATGCGCGACGAACGCAGCCCCGGTACGACGAGGTAACGGCGCTCGACATGCGGGTGCGGCGCGTACGGGCAGAGTGCGCTGCTGCACGCGTTCCAGCCGAAGTGGTGCAGCTCATCACCGACGTAGGGCAGATCGGTCCAGCCGACGACCGCACCGTAACGGTCGGAGTCCGGGTCGACGTCGAGGACCGCGATGGCGTCCGGCTTTTCGGCCGCCCGGTCGAAGGCCGCGACGTACGCGAGTTTCTCGGGCGGCGCCGTCACCGCCTGCCGCGGGGAGGGGTAAAAACTGGGATCGGGCTTCCACAGCGCCATCGGGGCCTCCTCGGCGATCATTAGCTGTGAACGACCGTACGTGGCGGGGCGCCGTCCCGGTAGGACAATCCGCTGCGCGGGAGCCGCCGCCGGCGCCCTTCCCCGGGGTCGACCGGCTCCATACTGTTGGCGGACCGGTATCGACATGAAGGCGGGGCGGCGTGGCGGGGGAGTTCGCGGACCTGGTGGCGATCGTCACGGGCGGCGCGTCGGGCATCGGTCTCGCCACCGCCCGCCTGCTGGCCAGCCGCGGCGCTCGGGTCGCCTGCCTGGATCGGCGGCCGGCCGACCTGCCGGCGCCGTTGACCGCGATCGCCTGTGACGTCACCGACGATGCCAGCGTCCGCGCCGCCGTCGACGAGGTTGTCACCCGGTTCGGCCGGCTCGACGTGGTGATCAACAATGCCGGCGTCGGGTCGACCGGTACCGTCGCGGACAGCTCCGACGCCGAGTGGCTGCGGGTGCTCGACGTCAACGTGGTGGGTGTCGCGCGTACCGTCCGGGCCGCCCTGCCCCAGCTGCGCCGCTCCCCCGCCGCCGCGGTGGTGAACACCTGCTCCGCCGTGGCCACCGCCGGGCTGCCGCAGCGCGCCGTGTACAGCGCGTCCAAGGGTGCGGTGCTCGCACTGACCCTGGCGATGGCCGCCGACCATATCGGCGAGGGCATCCGGGTCAACTGTGTCAACCCCGGTACGACGGACACGCCGTGGATCGCCCGCCTGCTCGACCAGGCCGCCGACCCGGCCGCCGAGCGCGCCGCCCTGGCGGCACGCCAGCCGCTCGGTCGGCTGGTCGGCGCGGACGAGGTGGCCCACGCCATCGCGTACCTCGCGTCGCCGCTGTCGGCGTCGACCACCGGCACCGCGCTCGCCGTCGACGGCGGAATGCAGGGCCTGCGGCTACGCCCGCGACCGTAGCTGGTCGGCAGGCCCGATGCCCGTCTTGTACGGGCGAAGCGCCGCCTGCGCGGGGTGCCGGATTCCGATTGTCGGCCGACCGGGCCTAAACCCCCGCCGCACGTCCTAGCACCCTTGTAGCAGCCCAGTGGCTCCCCGTAGCTTCCTAATACACGGCAAAACGTGGCGGATCCGACCGCCTCGTCGCCTCCGCACAGACATCCAGGGGAGTCCATCCATGTCGCAGTCCAAGGTTCTCGGACCACTCGCCGCCGCCGGTGCCACCGCGGCCACCCTGCCGGTCACCGGCAGCAACACGGTTACCGTGGCACTCGTCGGGCTCGCCTTCGTCGCCGGTGGGTTGCTGCTCCTGCGCTCGGTCCGGGCCCGTCGCGTTGACGCCTGATCCGACGAAGCCACTCCAACCATGACGCTGCTCATCGTCGGCTTGGCGCTGTTGGTGGCGTGGCCGTTCTACAACCTCACCCTGGTGGTCTACACCGCCCGTGATGGCAAGAACTCGGGTCGGCACAGCCGGCCCGGCGGCAACCCGGCCACCGGACACGAACCATCGGCGTTCTGGATCGTGGTGCCGTGCCTCAACGAGGAGCGCGTCGTAGGCCAGACGGTCCGCTACGCACTCGAACTGCACGGCCCGCTGAATACCCGGACCCGCGTGCTGGTCGTCAACGACGGCTCCGACGACGGTACCCCGCTCGTGCTGGCCGGCATCGACGATCCGAACCTGCACGTGCTCAACCGCGTCCTGCCGGACGCCCGCAACGGTAAGGGCGAGGCCCTCAACGCGGCGGTCCGGTACATCCGCAAGGTCACCGCCGCCGAGGGCACCGACCCGGCCGCTGTCGCGGTCGGCGTCATCGACGGCGACGGCCGGGCCAGCCGGAACATGCTCACCGAGGTGTCGTGGGCGCTGCGTGACGCGGCGGTGGGCGCTACCCAGAGCCGGGTACGTATCCACAACCGCAACAAGCTGCTGGCCGCGATGCAGGACATGGAGTTCGCCTGTATCGCCAACGCCAGCCAGCTGATGCGCAACGCCCTCGGTACGGTCGGGCTGGGCGGTAACGGCCAGTTCGCCCGACTCTCCGCCCTCGACATGCTCGGCGACGCACCGTGGTCGGCGTGCCTGGTCGAGGACCTGGAGGTGGGCCTGCGGATGCACCTGGCCGGGGTCAAGATCCGGTATATCTCCCGGGCCGCCGTGACCCAACAGGGCCTGACCGACGTGCGTCGGCTGCTGCGCCAGCGCACCCGATGGGCGCAGGGCAACCTGCAGTGCATCCGGTACGTGCCGAGGCTCTTCAACGCCCG
>JAVHWE010000413.1:0-4038 GCA_032160285.1 Micromonosporaceae bacterium
GCGCAGACAGCAGCCGCTACCTCGCCACGGATCTCCCTCAGGATCGCATGTCCGAGGTACCCGCCGGGTGAGCTCACCGCATCGTTACCCTGCGGTTTGAGGTACATACGGCACGCGAGGTCGTGTTTCGCATGGTTGGGGGATGCCGCCGCCTGCGGGTGGGCTTAATGTGATCGCACCTACCCCTCGGTCGTCATCGGAGTACACATGTTTCGCGGTTTCAAGGATTTCATCATGCGTGGCAACGTGGTTGACCTCGCGGTCGGCATCGTCATCGGGGTCGCGTTCACCGGTGTGGTCACCCAGTTCACCAACTCGTTCGTGTATCCGCTGATCAAGGTGGCGACCGGCGGCACGGATCCGGTCAAGACCGGCAAGTTCCGCATCCGTAACCAGGACTTCGACTATGCCGCCTTCATCAATGTGCTGATCACCTTCCTGATCACCGCCGCCGTCGTGTACTTCCTGGTGGTCTTGCCGATGAACAAGCTCGCCGAGCGCCGGGCCCGGGGTGAGGAGCCGAAGCCGAAGGCGCCGAGCGAGGAGATCCTGCTGCTGCGCGAGATCCGGGACGGGGTGGCCGGACCGCGCCCCGAGGTCGTCGACCCGGAGAACCTTCGCTAGCGGACGGCGCCGCACCCGGCCGCGCCTGGCGGCCGGGTACGCACCGCGCCGTCGGTTGGCCGGTCCACCGGCGCGGTGCGAGACTTCAGGGGTCGAATCAACTGAAGAGAGGCGGCCAGGTGAAGCGATCCGCGCCGCGTCCGGTGGTGATCACCGATGCCGAGCGAAGCCAGGACGAGCAGTTCAGGAAGCGCCAGATCCGGTACCTGATCATGATGTTGGTCCGGGCGCTCTGCCTGATCCTCGCCGCCGTGCTGGTCAGCGTCCGGGCCCCGCTGCTGCCGCTGTGGTTGACGCTGTGTGTCGCCGCGATGATCCTCCTGCCGTGGCTGGCGGTGCTGCTCGCCAACGACCGGCCGCCGAAGTCCCGGCAATCGTCGCAGCCACCGCCCGGGGCACGGGTGGCGGAGCCCGGGGCCCGGGCGGTCGCCCCCGCCCGGGCACCGACCATCATCGACGGGGCGGACTGGCCGACCGACGCATCGTCATGGCCCGCGCACCGTCCGTCCGGGCCGACGGGCTGACCGGTACCGACCGGTCGGACGACGGCGCGCGCGGCCCGGCTGTTCGCGGTCACGCCGGGTGGGCTGGCAGACTGGGTGTCCGTACCTGAGGCGGCGCCCCGAGCGCAGCCCACAGATGGGAGTGTGTGGTGACCACTGGCCGCGAGTCCGATACCGACACGATCGTCGAGGAGAGCACCGATTACCGCCTCGACGAGGGTGATCATGAGCGCTTCTCGCACTATGTGCCGAAGGACAAGCTCATGCAGGCGATGGTCGAAGGCATTCCGGTACGCGCGTTGTGCGGCAAGCTGTGGGTGCCGTCGCGGGATCCGAAGCGGTTCCCGGTCTGCCCGGAGTGCAAGCGGATCTACGATGCGGCGGCGCGGTAGCGCTCCCACGTACGGCCCGAGGTCCAGATCATGACAGCCGGTGTCGTCGCGGCCGGTTCCGCGACCGCGCGGCACGGGAGGGAAGTGCATGCCGCCGCCACCAGCACCGCAGGCCGGTCCGAGCCTGCGGGCCTGGCAGCGTCGGGCGCTCGTGGAGTACCTGCGTCGCCGCAGCGAGGACTTTCTCGCCGTCGCGACGCCGGGCGCCGGAAAGACGACCTTCGCGCTGCGGATAGCGGCCGAACTGCTGGCCGACCGGACCGTCGAGGCGGTGACCGTCGTCGCACCCACCGAACATCTCAAGAGCCAGTGGGCCGCGGCGGCCGCGCGGACGGGAATCCAGCTCGACCCGACCTTCCGTAACGCCGACATCCACTCGTCGGCCGACTTCCACGGTGCGGTCCTCACGTACGCGCAGGTCGGCACGGCGCCAGCGGTCCACCGTCGGCGCACGATGAGCCGGCGTACCCTCGTGGTCCTCGACGAGATCCACCACGCCGGCGACTCCCGGTCGTGGGGCGACGGCGTCCGGGTCGCCTTCGAGCCCGCCGTGCGGCGGCTGGCGCTGACCGGTACGCCGTTTCGGTCCGACGACAATCCGATCCCGTTCGTCACGTACGAGCGGGGCGCCGACGGGCTGCCACGGTCGCGCGCCGACACCGTGTACGGGTACTCGGACGCGCTCCACGACGGTGTGGTCCGCCCGGTGATCTTCCTCGCGTACTCGGGGGAGACGCGCTGGCGTACCTCGGCCGGTGACGAACTGGCCGCCCGGCTCGGCGAACCGATGACCCAGGACCTCCTCGCCCAGGCCTGGCGTACCGCCCTCGATCCCGGCGGGGACTGGATGCCGCAGGTACTCCGGGCGGCCGACGCCCGGCTGCGGGTCAAGCGGGCCGGCGGGATGGCCGACGCGGGTGGCCTGGTCATCGCCAGCGACCAGCAATCGGCGCGGGCGTACGCGAAGCTGCTCGGACAGATCACCGGCGAGAAGGCGCTGGTGGTGGTCTCCGACGATGCCGGTGCGTCGGCCCGGATCGCCGAGTTCGGTGCGTCGGACCGGCGCTGGCTGGTGGCGGTACGCATGGTGTCGGAGGGCGTCGACATCCCGCGACTGGCGGTGGGGGTGTACGCGACGAGCGCCTCGACCCCGCTGTACTTCGCTCAGGCCATCGGCCGTTTCGTGCGGGCCCGGCTGCCGGGGGAGACCGCGACGGTGTTCCTGCCCAGCGTGCCGAACCTGCTCGCGCTGGCCAGCGAGATGGAGGTCGAACGCGATCACGTGCTCGGCCAGCGCCGGCAACGCGACGGATTCGACGACGACCTGCTCGACGCCGCCCAGCGTGGCGAACAGGCCAGCGGCGAGTTGGAGAAGCGATTCGAGGCGCTCAGCGCCACCGCCGAACTGGACCAGGTGATCTTCGACGGCGCGTCGTTCGGTACCCCGGTGTTGACCGGTTCCGCCGAGGAGGAGGAGTACCTCGGCCTGCCCGGCCTGCTCACTCCGGACCAGGTATCGACGCTGCTGACCAAGCGGCAGGCCGATCAGGTCGCCGCCGCGGCCCGCCGCCGTCCCGACTCGGGCGGGTTGGCGGTGGACCCCCCGACGCGGCCCGCCGTGCCGGGACAACCGGCCGGATCGCGTACCACCGGAGAGCGGCGGGTGGCCCTGCGCCGCCAGCTCAACGCGCTGGTCGCCGCGCACCACCACCGGACCGGCCTACCGCACGGGAAGATCCATGCTGAACTGCGTCAGCGCTGTGGCGGACCGCCGAGTGCGCAGGCGACCGTCGAGCAGCTCGAGGAGCGGATCGCCACCATCCGGACCATCTGACCGTGCCGGGCAGCAATGACGCAGGGCGCCCGAAGGGGCGCCCTGCGTCGCGTTGTCGTCGGTGTGGATCTGTATGGTCCCGTGCGGGAAGGCTGATCAGGTCATCAGGTCCGCGCCGCGCCAGGAGAACTCCGGCGCCACGGCCACCTCGACAGCGATCTTGGCCAACCGCTCGGCGTACTTGTTCGCGTGATGTCCACAGAATACGAGTTCGCCGCCCTCGGCGACCCGGATTCGAAGCTTGCCCGCGGCGTTGCAGCGGTCACACCGTTCGTCGATGGCGGGGGCCATCAACTCCGGGGGTGGCGTGAGAGTCGGGGTCATCGCCTTCCTCCTCTGGTCGTCGCCGACGAACGCATGTCAGTACGTTGCCGTTTCACACGTCCTGCAACACCGGTGCCGTATTGAGGCTTCCCCCGGTGACCGCAGGACTAACATCACAGTCTCCGGCCGGCCCACGGCGTCGCACGTCGTTGTGTGTTCATAGCGTGCCTCGGCACCGACCACAAGTCGGCTACCCTGACGTGTGACCGGTTCGCAGCGTCGATCGTGACCGGGAACACAGCTTCCGCTGGCCGTTCGGACCAATTAATGACGGCCACTCAGTCGAGATAGTCGCGTAGGACCTGCGAGCGGGACGGATGACGCAGTTTGGACATCGTCTTCGACTCGATCTGCCGGATCC
>JAVHWE010000200.1:0-3874 GCA_032160285.1 Micromonosporaceae bacterium
AGCGTGTCCACCCGGGTGGCGAGCACACCCGCGTCCGGCGGTACCGCGGCGACCGCCTCGGTGGTCGCCAGCGCCAGCACCGGCATCCCGATCGTCATGGCCTCGATCAGGCTCAGCCCGAGCGAGGTCCACCGGCACAGATGCAGGTACGCCCGCCGCCGGGCGATCTCGGTGTGCATGGTCGCCTGCGGCGGGTCGTCGTAGCGGCGCAGCCGGTCCGCGCCCAGGCCCAGCCGCTCGCCCAGCCCCGCCGTACCCATCCCGAAGACGTCGAGCGGTGTCGCCGCGGCGAATCGCGGCATGAGGTCGGTACCGGTGACCCGCCACCGCCGGACCGGCTCGTTCGTGACCACGGCGAGCCGTTCGAGCTCACCGCTGTACCGGGCGGTCGGCTCGACGACGCCGTGTTCGATCACGGCGGTACGGGTTCCGCCGCAGTCCCAGAACAGCTCGTTGAAGTGCGTGACGTGGACGACGGTGAGGTCGTCGCGGTCGGCCATCGGGTGGCGGCTGTCCGGTACCCGGGTCCGGGGTGTGTTGTGTTCGACGTAGACGGCCGGCACGTCGACGCCGGGCCGGCGCCCGGTCCAGCGGGCCGCGAGTTCCAGCTCCTCCGGCCGCTGCGCGACGATCAGGTCTATCTCCTCGCCGGCCAGGTGCTCGGGGGCGACCTCGTCGACCGTCTCCGGCCAGGTGAACGTACGCGCCCGTCCCCGGCCGTACGGGCCGTGGTCGGGGGTGACCGGTACCACGTACCGGTGCTTGCCGTGCACGAACGCGGTGGCCCACGAACCGTGCACGTGCCAGAGCAGGATCCTCATGCGCCGGCCCCGCTGAGCCGGCGCCTCGGTACCGTACGGAGCAGGTCGACGGCGGTCACCACGCGCAGCGGGTCGACATTGGACAGACACGGGTGTCCGGGCAGCGGGCAGCGGGTGGCCCGGGTGTGCCGGCAGGCGGCGGCGGCGTCGCCGAGGCGGACCCAGGGCACCCGGTACGGTCCCCACTGGCCGAACGACACCGTGGGCGCGAACAGGCTCACCACCGGCGTACCGACCGCGGCGGCGAGGTGCGCCGGCCCGGTGTTGCCCACCACGAGGCAGTCCGCGCCGGCGATGACATCGGCGAGATCGGTCAGCGAGGTCTGGGCGCCGAAGTCGACGCCGTCGTCACCGGCGACCTCGGTGACGAGCGCCGCCTCGGCCGGGCCGCCGGTCACCACGACCCGGTGTCCGGCGGCGGCGAGCGCGGCGACGATCCGCCGGCACTGTCGCGGCGGGCACGCGCGGGCCGCCACCGACGCGCCGGGATGGACCACCACGTACCCGGGTGCGAGCGCGTCCGCGGCCGGCCCGGTCGCCCGGTCGTCGCGCAACCGCAGGGCGAGGTCGTCGCCGGCCGGCGGGGGGAAGCCGGCCGCCGTGGCGAGCGACAGGGCCCGCTCCGCCTCGGGGATGCCCAGCGGTACCCGGTGGCGGACATCCAGCAGCGATCCCGGGTAGTCGTCGCTGACGGCGCTGATCCGGCCGACCCCGGCCAGCCGCAGGAGCAGGGCCAGCGGCAGGGCCGACTGGTGGAACGAGGTGAAGACGACGGCCTCCTCGGCGTCGGTCGCGGCGAGCCGGGCGACCAGGGAGTCGACCTCGGTGCGGGTGACCGGTCCGGGCTCGGGATCGATCCAGGGCAGCCGGCACTCGATCAGTTCGTCGACGCCCGGCAGCAGTTCGGCGGCCGCCCGGCCGCGCGGCCCGCAGAGCAGTACCACCCGGTCGGAGCCGGCGGCGACCGCCCGGATCGCCGGGCCGGTGAGCAGCACGTCGCCGGCCGAATCGGGGCGGGCGACGAGGACCCGGCGGCGGGGTCGCCGCGCCGTGGGGGCGGGCCGGGTGCCGCACACCAGGCGTTGTCGACGCAGGATGAGGTCGACCGCGCCGGCCAGGTCGCCGGCGACAGCCGGGGCCGCCGCGATCTCGTCGGCCAGGGTGGCCGGGGTCGGTACCAGAACGGCTGCGGCGCCGGCGGCGCCCGCCGCCGCCATGTCCCGACCGATGTCGCCCACAACGACGCAGCGCTGCGCCGCCGTGTTGAGCGCGGCGGCCGCCGCCAGCACGAGGCCGGGGGCGGGTTTGCGGCAGGCGCAGTTCGAGCCGTCGTCGTGGGGGCAGACCTGCCAGGTATCGAACGGGCCGAGCAGCTCGTCGATGCGCGCGTGGACCGCGGCGACGTCGTCCAGGCTGATCAGCCCACGGGCCACCGCGGACTGGTTGGTGACGACGCCGAGCCGCAGACCGGCGGCGCGCAGCCGGTCGAGCGCATCGCGGGCACCCGGTACCGGTCGTACCCGGTCCGGCTCGCCGTTGTAGGCAACGTCGTGGATGAGTGTCCCGTCGCGGTCGAACAAGACGGCGTCGAACAAGGTCGTCCCGCGGAATGGAGAAAACTCGCGGTTCGCCACGCGCAGATCTGCCCGTGGTTGGACAGCGATAAACATCATCGTCTCTGTCCGGACGGCGGTCGGCCGGGCAGCGGGCGTGCCCCGCGCCAGCGAAGCCAGCCGAGCCACCAGCACACGGTGGCGACGGACGGAATGGCGGCGCTGCTCAGGACCATCGTGGTCACCTCGTCCGGCGTGCGGGGGCCCGGGCCGATCCGGGCCGCGGCGAACTCCGCGGTGCCGGCAGCCCAGGCCGCGGCCGCTATCGCACCCGCCAGCCACCAGGCGCGGCGCCCCGGGCCGGGTAGCTGGCGTCGCGCCCGACGCCCGGTGAGGTCGGCGATCGCCGCGCAGCCGAGCGCGGCGGCGGCGGCGGCCGTCACGAGCGCGTGCCGGCGCCGGCGGCCGGGCGGTACGTCGAGGAGGTCGCGCCAGCGCGGGCCGTAGAGCCGCCGCAGCAGGGCGTCGTCGGCGTTGCCCCGCTGCGTGCGGATGCTCACCCACCGGCTTTCCGGCCGCACGGGATGGGTCACCGCGCGGCCGCCCCGACGCAGCGACCAGCCCGCCGCGCGTACCCGGTACGCGAGCTCGGCGTCCTCCCGGAACGCCCGGGGGAAGCGTTCGTCGAAGCCGCCGACCGCGGCGAGCGCCGACCGTCGGTAGGCCATGTCCGCGGTGATCCAGTCACCGTCGGCGAGCCCGGCGGTGACCCGTTCCCAGTCGGTCGGGCGCCGCCCGGCCGGCAGCGGTACCCGAAGCCGGCCCTGCACCCCACCGACGGCGGGGCCGACCGTCAGGTCCTCGACCAGCCGGTACCACCAGTCCGGGTCCGGGTGCACGTCGTCGTCGAGGAAGGCCACCCACTCCTGCCCGGCGGCCCGCCAACCGGTGTTGCGGGCCGCCGCCGGGCCGGCCGATCGCCCGCGCAGCACGGTGGTACACGCGGCGAGTCCGGCCGGTACCGGCATTTCGGAGCCGGGTTCACGCCGATCGTCGACCAGCAGGATCTCGACGGCCAGCCCGGGTGGCCCGGCGCGACCGTCGATCCGCCGTGACGCGGCCGCACCGACGGGCACCGGTCCCGGCGACGCGGCACCGACGGGCACCGGTCCCGGCGACGCGGCACCGGCCGGCACCGGTCCCGGCGACGCGGCACCGGCCAGCGCCGCGAGGAGGGTGGACAGGCTCGGTCGACCGAGCGTGGGTATGACGACGCTGACCCCGGTGGGCCGGTCGGTCACCGGTCACCGCCGAAGGCCGGTCCACGGTGGACGGCGAACGGCCCCAACGCCAGCAGGTCGACCGGGGCGGACCCGAACAGCTCCATCGCCTCGCGGGGCGTGTCGACCATCGGCCGTCCGGCCGTGTTCAGCGACGTGTTGACGACCACCGGCAGGCCGGTACGGCGCTCGAACTCGGCGAGCAGCTCCGCGACGAGCG
>JAVHWE010000506.1:0-11455 GCA_032160285.1 Micromonosporaceae bacterium
GTGGTCGGGTTCCTCACCGTCGGCCTCGGCCTGTTCGGCGCCGCCGTCGTGGTGCTCATCTACAAGGGCAACGCGCCGACGGTACTGGAGGGTTTCGGGTTCGGGGCCGCCCTGCTCGCGATGTTCATGCGGGTCGGTGGCGGTATCTTCACCAAGGCCGCCGACGTCGGTGCCGACCTGGTCGGCAAGGTCGAACAGGGCATCCCCGAGGACGATCCGCGCAACGCCGCGACGATCGCCGACAACGTGGGCGACAACGTCGGTGACTGTGCCGGCATGGCCGCGGACCTGTTCGAGTCGTACGCGGTGACGCTGGTCGCGGCGCTGATTCTGGGTAAGGCGGCGTTCGGCAGTCACGGTCTGGTCTTCCCGTTGATCGTGCCGGCCATCGGCGTGCTGACCGCGATCGTCGGCGTGTTCATCACCCGGCTGCGCCGGTCCGACCGGTCCGGGCTGACCGCGATCAACCGGGCGTTCTACATCTCCGCCGTGATCTCGGCGGTTCTGGTCGGCATCGCGGTCCTCGCGTACCTGCCGGACACCTTCGCCGGGCTCGAGGATTCGCCGCTGGCCGGCGCCACCACCCGCAACCCGCGGCTGGTGGCCATCGTGGCGGTGGTCATCGGTATCGCGCTCGCCGCGATCATCCAGGCGTTGACCGGTTACTTCACCGAGACCGGGCGACGCCCCGTGCAGGACATCGGCAAGACCGCGCTGACCGGCCCGGCGACGGTGATCCTGGCCGGCGTCAGCGTCGGCTTCGAGTCCGCGGTGTACTCCGCGATCGTCATCGCTGCCGGCGTGTACGGCGCGTTCCTGCTCGGCGGCGGTTCGATCACGCTGTCGCTGTTCGCGGTCGCGCTGGCCGGTACCGGGCTGCTCACCACGGTCGGGGTCATCGTCGCGATGGACACCTTCGGCCCGATCAGCGACAACGCGCAGGGCATCGCGGAGATGTCCGGCGACATCGACGAGCAGGGCTCGCGTGTCCTCACCGAACTCGACGCCGTGGGCAACACCACCAAGGCGATCACCAAGGGGATCGCGATCGCGACCGCGGTACTCGCGGCGACGGCGCTCTTCGGCTCGTACACCGACTCGCTGCTGAGCGCCTTCGCCCGGGCCAACGTCCGCACCCCGGTCGACCGGGTGCTCAACGTCTCCAACCCCGGCAACCTGGTCGGCCTGCTGCTCGGTGCGGCGGTGGTGTTCCTGTTCTCCGGGTTGGCGATCAACGCGGTGTCCCGGTCGGCCGGCGCGGTCGTGTTCGAGGTACGCCGCCAGTTCCGCGAAATGCCGGGCATCATGGACGGTAGCCAGCGGCCGGAGTACGGCAAGGTCGTCGACATCTGTACCCGGGACGCGCAGCGCGAGCTGATCACACCGGGCCTGCTCGCGGTACTGGCGCCGGTCGCGGTCGGCTTCGGTCTCGGGGTCGGCCCGCTGGCCGCGTATCTCGCGGGCGTGGTGGGTACGGGCACGCTGATGGCGCTGTTCCTGGCCAACTCCGGCGGTGCCTGGGACAACGCGAAGAAGATGGTGGAGGACGGCGCGCACGGCGGCAAGGGCTCACCGGCGCATGAGGCGACGATCATCGGCGACACGGTCGGTGACCCGTTCAAGGACACCGCCGGTCCGGCGATCAACCCGCTCATGAAGGTGATGAACCTGGTCGCGCTGCTGATCGCGCCCGCCGTGGTCGATTACAGCGTGGGCGACGGCGCGAACACGCCGCTGCGGATCACGATCGCCGTCGTGGCGACTCTGATCATCGTGGTCGCGGTCACGGTCAGCAAGCGCCGGCCCATCGCCGTGGCGGGGGGCGACGGGAACGGATCGGACGGCATCAGCAAGTACCGGTCGGCGAAGGTCAACGCCTGACCTCTGCGCCCGAGTGTCGGTCGGGTCCCCTTCGCCGCGCATTCCGTGCGGAGGGGACCCTCCTTCGTTGTTCTACGCTGACCCGCATGGTCTGGCACCGGCGTGTCGCGTCGATACTGCTCGCGGCCGGGCTCGTCGGCGGTATCGCTGCCGGCTGCGGCTCCCGGGGCCCCGGAGGCGCCGTGGGATCCGGGGACGGAGCCTCCGGAAACGGCGGCTCCGGAGCCTCCCGAAACAGCGGCTCCGGGGCCCAACGAGGCGGCGGGGACGGCTCCCGGCCCCTGGTCGAGCCAGCCGCGTGGGCGAGGTCGGTGTGCGCCTCGCTCGCACCGTGGCGGACGCAGCTGACCGCGCTCACCGACCGGACCCAGCGCCAGTTGACCAGCGCGACGCCAGCGGTGACGGCCAAGAAGAACCTGATCGGGCTGCTCGACGGCGCGGCGGCGGCGAGCGAGACGGCGCGCCGGGGCGTCGTCGGCGCTGGCATTCCCCACGTCGACTCCGGCGTCGACATCGCGGCCCGGTTCGTGGCGTCGCTGGCGGCCGCCCGGGACGCGTACGCCCACGCCAGCGGTACCGTGGCCGACCTGGACCCAGCCGACGAGCGGGCGTTCTACGCGGCGGTAGGCACCGCCTTCGAGCAACTTCAACGCGAGTACGCGACGAGTGCGCTCGACACCGACCGGATCTCCTCGGGCCCGCTCCGCGCCGCGTTCAACGAGGTACCCGAGTGCCACTGAGCAGGCAACTCTCCCTGTTCGGCGTTGAGGCGCGGCCCGCCTCGCCGCTGGACTTCGAGGGGTTGCTGGCCGGCGCCGGTCAGGTGATGCGCATGGGTGGTACCGCCCGGGTTTCGATCGTGATCGAGGATCCGTGGCGGGCGCGGGCGCTGCTGGTCGAGGCAGGCCTACGTGGTATCCCGGCGACCTGCGAGCGGGTCGGCGAGCCCAGGGTCGGCTATATCCGGTTTCGGACGGCGTACTCCCGGGCTCTCGCGCCGCTGGGCCGGGCGTGGCTGCGTGGTGGGCAGAAGCGGGCGCCGACCGGACTCGTCCTGGACGGGCGGCGTCTGCGGTTGTGGGCGATCGCGGCGGGCGGCCCCGACGGCGCGGTAGCGTTCACCCTGCGACTGGCCGCCGATGCCGGCGCTGGTGTCGACCCGAACGACGGCGGTGATCCCAGCGATGGCGGTGACCCCGGCGACGGCGGTGACCCCGGCGACGGCGGTGATCCTACTGCCGGCGGGGACGAGGCTCTGACCTGGGAAATTGTTGGGGCGGGGCTGGCCGCCGCCGGGCTGCCGGCGGTACTGCTGACGCCGCGGGCGGGCGGTCCGGCGTACCGGATCGTCGGTCGCCGCAGGCTCGCCAGGCTGGCCGAACTGGTCGGTGAGGCGCCGGCGGGGGCGCCCCCCGGCGGTTGGCCGTAGAACTCGACATTCGGTATCGGTGCGCGTATCGATTCGGTATCGGTGTACGGTGGCGCCGATCGTCGTGTCATGCGCCTGACCGCAGCCGGAAGCGGACAGCGCGTTACCTTTGACTGTCTCCCAGTCGACCGGACTGGGGTAGCGAGCACCTCAGGGAGAGCAGTGCCCAACTCCGCCCAGACAACGCGGCTGGTCATCGTCGAGTCTCCGGCGAAGGCCAAGACGATCTCGGGCTACCTCGGCCCGGGGTACGTCGTGGAGGCGAGCATGGGCCACATCCGCGACCTGCCCCGCAACGCGGCCGACGTGCCCGCGAAGTACAAGAAGGAGCCGTGGGCGCGGCTCGGCGTCGACGTCGACAACAACTTCCAGGCGCTGTACGTGGTCTCGCCGGACCGCAAGCAGCAGATCGCCAAGCTGATCAAGCTGGCCAAGGAGGTTGACGAGGTCTTCCTGGCCACAGACGAGGACCGCGAGGGCGAAGCCATCGCGTGGCACCTGCTGGAGACGATCAAACCCACGGTCCCGGTCCGGCGGATGGTCTTCCACGAGATCACCAAGCCGGCGATCCAGGCCGCGGTGGCCAACCCCCGCGAGATCGACCGTGCGCTGGTCGACGCCCAGGAGGCGCGCCGCATCCTCGACCGGCTGTACGGGTACGAGGTGTCGCCGGTGTTGTGGAAGAAGGTCATGCCGAAGCTGTCGGCCGGCCGGGTCCAGTCGGTGGCCACCCGGATCGTGGTCGAGCGTGAACGCGAACGGATGCTGTTCCGATCGGCCAGCTACTGGGACATCCGGGCGCTGCTGGCGGTTACCGAGGCGGCCGACGGACCCCGCACGTTCAACGCCACCCTGGTCGCGCTCAACGGCGACCGGATCGCCACCGGCAAGGACTTCGACCCGGCGACCGGCCGGGTCCGCCCCGGTGCGGGCGTCGTCCACCTCGACGAGCAGGGTGCCCGTGGTCTCGCCGCGCGCCTCGAGGGCCGGCCGTTCAGCGTCACCCGGGTCGAGGAGAAGCCGTACCGCCGCCGGCCGTACGCTCCGTTCATCACCTCGACGCTGCAGCAGGAGGCGTCGCGCAAGCTCCGATTCTCGTCGCAGCAGACGATGCGGGTCGCCCAACGGCTGTACGAGAACGGCTACATCACCTATATGCGTACCGACTCGGTGAACCTGTCGGAGTCGGCGATCACCGCCGCCCGCGCCCAGATCCGGGAACTGTACGGCGACGTCGCGGTCCCGCCGGAGCCGCGCCGGTACACCGGCAAGGTCAAGAACGCCCAGGAGGCGCACGAGGCGATCCGCCCGGCCGGTGACTCGTTCCGGGTGCCCGGCGAGGTCGCCAAGGAGCTGTCCGCCGACGAGTTCCGGCTGTACGAGCTGATCTGGCGGCGCACGATCGCGTCCCAGATGACCGACGCGGTCGGCATGTCGATCTCGGTGCGGATCAACGCCCGTACCCTGAACGACGAGTCGGTCGACTTCGGCGCGACCGGTAAGACGATCACCGACCCGGGCTTCCTGCGCGCATACGTCGAGTCCTCCGACGACGAGGACGCCGAGGCCGAGGACGCCGAGCGGCGTCTGCCCCAGTTGCAGCGTGGCCAGCCGCTCACCGCCGATTCGCTGGACCCGACCGGCCACACCACCCAGCCGCCGTCCCGGTACACCGAGGCGTCCCTGGTCAAGGCCATGGAGGAGCTCGGGATCGGTCGCCCGTCGACCTACTCCTCGATCATGCAGACAATCCAGGACCGCGGGTACGTGACGAAACGCGGCCAGGCGCTGATCCCGTCGTTTCTGGCGTTCGCCGTGGTCGGGCTGCTGGAGGGGTACTTCCCCGGCCTCGTGGACTACAGCTTCACCGCGAGCATGGAGGACGAACTCGACGAGATCGCCGGCGGCGACGCGGCAGCCGTCGACTTCCTGCGCACCTTCTACTTCGGTGGCGCGATCGGCGGGGCGGACTCGGTGGCGCGGGCCGGCGGGCTCAAGCGCCTGGTCACCGAGCAGCTCGGCGAGATCGACGCCCGCGGGGTCAACTCGATCCCGCTCTTCGACGGCGTCGTCGCCCGGGTCGGCCGGTACGGACCGTACCTGCAACGCGGCGGCGAGGAGGACGGTGACCGGGTCTCCCTGCCCGATGGCATCGCCCCCGACGAGCTGACCCCGGAGAAGGTCGAGGAGCTGTTCCTCGGCGGCGGCGGGGAACGCAAGCTCGGCGAGCACCCCGACACCGGCGAGCCGGTCGTCCTCAAGGCCGGCCGGTATGGACCGTACGTGTCGTCCGGTGAGCGCAACGCGTCGCTACTGGGCTCGCAGGCCCCGGACGACCTGACCCTCGCGGACGCGTTGAAGCTGCTCACCCTGCCCCGGATCGTCGGCGTCGGCCCCGACGGTGCGGAGGTCGCCGCGTACGCCGGCCGCTACGGCCCGTACGTGAAGATGGGTGACGAGACCCGCTCGCTGGCCACTGAGGAGAAGCTCTTCACGGTCACCCTCGACGAGGCGCTGGCGTTGCTGGCCGAACCGAAGGTTCGCGGCCGGCGGGCCGCCGCGCCGCCGCTGCGGGAGATGGGTACCGACCCCCAGACCGAGAAGCCGCTGGTCATCAAGGACGGCCGGTTCGGCCCCTACGTCACCGACGGCGAGTTCAACGCCTCCCTGCGCCGCAGCCAGTCGGTGGACACCCTCACCCTCGACGAGGCAAGCGACATGCTGGCCGAGAAGCGCGCCAAGGGCCCCGCCCCCGCCCGCCGAACCGCCAAAAAGGCCGCCACCCCCGCCAAGAAAGCAACCGCCGCCAAGAAATCAACCACCAAGAAGTCCACCACCGCCAAGAAGTCAACGGCGAAGAAGTCGACCACCGCCAAGGCGCCGACAACAAGGGCGACCACTAAAGCAACGCCCACCAAGGCGACGGCCACAAAGGCGTCCGCCGGGGCAACGCCCCCCAAAGCGGAACCGTCGAAAGCCGCCGCAACCAACCCACCCGCTACCAGCGAACCCGCCCCGTAGCCAAACCAATATCCCCCCCGGCTACCGCCGCACGAGCAGATCCCCCGGCGATCTTGGTGGCGAAGGGTCGCTATGGCCGCCAGTTGGCACCAAGATTGCCGGGCGGTGGGGTCCAGCCGGCGGCCTGGAGGGCGGCGGAGAGTTGGGTGGCTACTTTGGCTGGGCGGTGGCGGATTGCCCAGGCTGGGAAGCGGAGAACGCGGTCGCCGGGGATCCAGAGGTCGTTCTGGCGTTGCATGTCAGCCCACCAGGAGCGGACCTCCATGTGTTGGCCGCCGTCGATCTCGACGTGCAGGTGCCACTCCTCGAAGTACGCGTCGAGGTAGCGTTGCCGGCCCCGCACGTCGCGGCGTGGCACCTGACGGGACGGCTCGGGTAGGCCGAATCGTCGGCACAAGCGGGTGAACTCGGCCTCCGGCAGCGAGTGCGCTCCACCGGCCGCGTCACCGGCGACGGCGGCGATCAGGGCACGCCGACGGGCCCGGGGCAGCCGACCGAGCACCTCGTGAATGTCTTGCACTCGGACGAGTCGTTGTTGAAAGCCGGCCGCCACGATCGCGCTGGCCGCCTCGTCGGAGGTTGCCCACTGCGCCGCGTCGACGAGGGAGCGCGCCGGCGTGGTGCACGGCGGCCGCGCCGCGCGGCGGGCCTGATCGGAGTCGGGTAGGTTATCCGGTGCGGTGTACGGCCACGCCGGCGGGGGGCTGGTCGTACCGCCGGTGGACCGGTACCAGCACATGGGTCAGCCGGCTCGGGTAGCCGCGGAGTCCGAGCAGGTCCAGGGCCGTGAGGCCGCCAAGCAGGGCTGGGCCCGGCGCGGCCAGGACGGCGATCCACCGGTTCTGGACGGAAGTGATCGGACCGTTGTGGGTCACGTACACCGCCCGGTGCGGCCGCTGCCAGCGTCCCGACTCGATCCGGTGGCGAAGCGCCGGCCGGGACAGAAAGCGCCGCGCCTGCTGCCGGCTCACAACGCCCGACTGGCCGGTCAGTAGCCAGCCGAACTCCTCAGACGTACCGGTAACCACCGCCATGGCCGTTGAGTGTGGGCAATCCACCACCTCGGTTCTGCCCGCCGCCGAGCGCTGTGGATAACTTGGCGCGGTGGGGATAACTCAACGCTGTGGACAACGCCATGGACTCACTAGTGTGCTGGCGTCGCTATGGCAGACCGGTGGAACCGGGCTCGCCGAGGACGCGGGACAGGTACGGGTTGGTGAAGCGGCCGGCCGGGTCGAGGCGGTCGCGGACCGCCAGGAAGTCGGCCAGGCGGGGGTAGACGGTGGCCAGGTAGGCGACGTCCTGGTAGTGCTGCTTGCCCCAGTGGGGGCGGCCGGCGAAGGTGGCTGCCAGGTCACCGAACGCCCGGAAGTACGGCTCGTACGGCATCCCGACGTACTGGTGGATGGCGATGTATGCGGAGTCCCGGCCGTAGGAGTGGGACAGCCAGATGTCGTCGGCGGCCGTGAACCGGACCTCGACCGGGAACACCACCTTGAACGGGAGCGAGTCGACGATCCGGCGCAGGCCGGCGAACACCTCCGGCAGCGCCGCCCGGGGCAGCGCGTACTCGGTCTCGACGAACCGGACCCGGCGCGGCGTGCAGAACACCTCGTGCGACGGTCCGGTGTAGATCCGCGCCGTCAGTGCCCGCGCCGACAACCGGGTGATGGTCGGTACCAGGTTCGGCACCGCCCGACCGAGCCGGCAGGCACCGGCGAACACGCGGTTGGACAGGAACTCGTCGTCGAGCCAGCCGCGCCACGCCGGCAGGGGTGCGTCCGAGACGGGTACCCGGTTGTTGCGCTTGATCTGTGCCCGGTCGGTGTACGGGAACCAGTAGAACTCGAAGTGGTCGTTGGCGGCGATGTGCGAGTCCAGGTCGGTGAGCACCGCCGACACGTCAGCCGGCCGCTCGTCGGCCCGCAGGGTGAACGCGTCCACGCAGCGCAGGGTCAGTTCGGTGACGATGCCGAGCGCGCCGACGTTGACGAGCGCGGCGTGGAACACATCCGGCGCGGACACCGCCGAACAGCGGATCACGTCGCCGGTACCGCTGACGATCTCCAGCGCCTCGACGAAGGTGGCGAGGCCGCCGAGGGCGCCACCGGTTCCGTGGGTACCGGTGGCCAGCGCCCCGGAGATGGTCTGCGTGTCGACGTCACCCAGGTTGGGTAAGGCCAGTCCGTGCCCGGCGAGTATCGCGTTGAGCGTCGACAGGGCCATCCCGGCCTGGACGGTGACCAGCCGGTTCGCCGGGTCCACCGCGATCAGCGACGACAGCGAGTCGAGCTGGACCCGGACGCCGGAGGTGGCCGCGGCGGCGGTGAAGGAGTGACCGCTGCCGACGGCCTTCACTGGCAGGTCGTCGTCGGCGGCGGCGATGACCACGTCGACCACCTCGGCGCGGCTGGTCGGATATGCGACCCTGGTCGCGGTGCTCGATGCGGTGCCGGCCCAGTTCGACCAGGAGGTGGCAGACCACGCGGTACGTGTCACAGCCACGTGAATACTCTTCACGTACGCGGCAAGTCAATGGGGCCGATCCGATGACCGTTCCCAATCGTTGGGCTCGGTAGGTTCACCAATTGACGCAAAGAGGAGGTGCACGTCAGTGGCGACACCGACAGCCGCCCGCCCGGCAGCCGTCCGACACACCGGCGGTCCGCTGCGCCGCGTGCCGGTACAGGGTCGCAGTGTGGCGCGGGTGGCCAGGATGCTGGACGCCTGCGCACAGCTCGTCGACGAACTCGGCTACGACGGCCTGACCACCACGCTACTGGCCGAGCGCGCCGGGGTGGCGATCGGCTCGGTGTACCAGTTCTTCCCGGACAAGCGGGCGATCGTGCAGGCGCTGACCATGCGCAACCTGGAGGCCTACCTGCAGCGGCTCGGCGCCCGGATCGCCGACGAGCGGTTCGCCCACTGGTGGGACGCGGTGGACGCGGCGATCGACGAGTACATCGCGATGCACCGGACCACGTCGGGCTTCCGGACGCTGCACTTCGGCGATGTGGTCGACATCCACCTGCTCGACGACGAGCGCGACAACAACGCGGTGATCGTGGAGCACCTCGCCGCCCTGTTGGTGGAGCGGTTCAGCGTCGCGGCCGGGGCGCGCCTGGAGTTCGCGCTGAGCATCGCCGTCGAGACCGCGGACGCCCTGATCAAGATGGCGTTCCGGCGCGAGCCCGGTGGCGACCCGCTGGTCATCGACGAGGCGAAGGCGCTGATCAGGGAGTATTTGCACCGACACGTGAGGTAAGTGGCACATCCCACAAGTGCTTGTCACCGGACCACCGGTGGGGGCGATACTTGCGACGACCGGTACCCACCGCTGAGGACTGGATCGTCATGAGGAACAAGCCGCTGACCATTGGCGTCGTCGGTGCGGGGCGGGTCGGCGCGACGCTGGCCACCGCTCTCGCCGCCGCCGGCCACCGGGTCGTCGTCGCCGCCGGCAGGTCCGCCGCCTCGCGCCGCCGGATCGCCCACCAGCTGCCCGCGCTTACCGTGGTGCCCGCCGACCGGGTCGCCGCCCGTGCGGAGCTGCTGCTTCTCTCGGTACCCGACGACGCGCTCGCCGGCCTCGTCGCCGCCATGGCCGGCTCCGGCGCCGACCTGGCCGGCCGCGACCTGGGATCCGCCCGCGGCGCTGACGGTGGCTACCGCGCGGTCCGGCGCGGTCAGATCGTCGCGCACACCTCCGGCGCGTACGGCCTGGGTGTACTGGCCCCGGTGGTCGCCGCCGGTGCCCGGCCGCTCGCCCTGCACCCCGCGATGACCTTCACCGGTACCGACGTCGACGTCGACCGGCTGGCCGCCGGCGTGAGCTTCGGGGTAACCGCCCCCGACGACCTCCGTCCGCTGGCCACCCGGCTCGTCGCCGACCTCGGCGGTACCGTCGAGTGGGTCCCCGAGCAGCGGCGGGAGCTCTACCACGCTGCGCTCGCCCACGGGGCGAACCACCTGGTCACGCTCGTCAACGAGGCCGCCGACCGGCTCCGTGACGCCGGGGTCGCCGACCCGGCCCGGGTGCTCGACCCGCTGCTGCGTGCCGCCCTGGAGAACGCGCTACACCTGGGCGACGCCGCGCTGACCGGACCGGTGTCGCGCGGTGACGCCGGGACCGTCGCCCGGCACCTGGCGGTCCTGGCCGCGACCGCGCCCGAATCGGTTCCGCCGTACCTGGCGCTGGCCCGGCGCACCGCCGACCGGGCCATCGCCGCCGGCCTGCTACCCGCCACCGACGTCGGGCCGCTGCTCGACGTGATGGCCGGTACCCGCGCCGGAGGCCAGACCATGACCGGCACCGCGGCCGAGCGACCCAGGACCGGCACCGCGGCGGAGGCCACCCCGTGACCGGCACCGCGCCCGTCGTCGTCACGACCCGGCCCGAACTCGCCGCCGCCCGCGCGGCGATGGCCGGCGAGGTGGCGGTCGTGATGACCATGGGCGCGCTGCACGAGGGGCACGCCAGCCTGCTGCGAGCCGCCCGCAAGGAGGCCGACCATGTGATCATGACGCTCTTCGTCAACCCGCTCCAGTTCGGGCCGAACGAGGACTTCGACCGGTACCCGCGGACGGCCGACCGCGACCTGGAGATCGCCCGTGGCGAGGGCGTCGACCTGATTTTCGCGCCCGCCCGGCGGGAGATGTACCCGACCGGCGAACCGGTGGTCCGGGTCGACCCCGGCCCACCCGGGGCCACGCTCGAAGGGGCCAGCCGGCCCGGCTTCTTCCACGGGGTACTGACCGTGGTGTTGAAGCTGCTGCACCTGACCCGACCCGACCGCGCGTACTTCGGTGAGAAGGACTACCAGCAGCTTGTGTTGATCCGGCGACTGGTCGCCGACGTCGACCTGCCGGTTGAGATCATCGGGGTACCGACCGTCCGCGAGCCCGACGGCCTCGCGCTGTCCAGTCGGAACCGGTACCTGTCGGCGGCGCAGCGCCAGCAGGCGCTCGCCCTGTCCGCGGCGCTGCGGGCCGGCGCGGCGGCGGCCGGCGAGCGGGCCGATGTCCTCGCCGCCGCCCGCCTGGCGTTCGACGGTGGCGCTGACGCGTTCGACGGCGGCGTCGAGCTCGACTACCTCGTCCTGACCGATCCCGACCTCGGGCCGG
>JAVHWE010000222.1:0-4806 GCA_032160285.1 Micromonosporaceae bacterium
GCCCGGTACGCCCGAGCGACGACGTCGTCGACGAGCTGGTCGAATCGGTCATCGACCAGGGCGGTTCGGTCCGGCGGATCCGGGTGGACTCGCCGCTGCGCGGCTGGACGGCGGCGGCGTCGTTGAAGTTTCCGCTGCGGGTCGCGGAGGCCGAACGGGCCGAGATCGTCACCAGCGGCCAGGCCGGTTGACGGCTGATTTGTGACGGTCACTTCCCCGTACGGCCCGGGTGTCCACTGTGTTCGGCGGCGATCCGTTCGGCGGCGGGCTCCGGCTGGCAGACCGGGCACCAGTAGGTGATCCGCTCGCCCTGATCGGCCATCCGGATCGGTGTCCCACAGCGGCGGCACGGCTGGTTACCCCGTCCGTATACGTAGTTCGCCTCGGCCTTGCGCAGCACGCCGGTGGTCGTCTGCGTCCAGCGGCCCCGGTTGGCGGCGAGCAACCGCTGCGCCAGCGCGACGATTCCGGCCAGGTCTCCTACCGCGCCGACCGCCGTCCACGGCCAGATTCCGCGCAGGAAAAGCACCTCACACTTGTACAGGTTTCCGATACCGGCCAGGTTCGTCTGGTCGAGCAGCGCCGCGGCGATCGAGGTGTCCGGGTGCGCCGCGATCCGACGGGTCGCCACCACCGGGTCCCAGTCGGGCCCGAGCAGGTCGGGGCCGAGGTGGCCGACCACCGTCGCCTCGTTCTCGGTCGGCACGAGTGCCACCTCGTGCAGGTGGTACCCGACGGCCACGGTGTCCGCGGTCCGCAGTATGACCCGGATCACGTGGGCGGGCCGGGCGGCCCACCGGGCGTTCGGGCGGTACACCCGCCAGGCACCGTCCATGCGCAGGTGCGAATGCACGGTGAGACACCGGTGATCGAGCGGGTCGGTCAGCCGGAGCAGGAGATGCTTTCCGCGACAGGCCGACTCGAGCACGGTCCAGCCGGCCAGGTCGGTGTTCGCCAGGTGCGGCAACCGGAAGTCCGATGCGGTCAACGTCCGGCCCGCGAGCGCGTGCTGCAGCACGCGGGCGGTGTTCCACACGGTGTCGCCTTCGGGCACCTCCCCATCCTGCCCCACGCCGAACTCACACCCGCAGGGCGAGTTCGTGGTGCGGTGACCCGGCACTCGCCGGCTGGCGCGGGCATGGTCGGACTTGACAGCGGCGCCGACCCGTTGTAAATCAGAAGGAAGTTGAGTCGCACGGACTCAAGTACCGGGAGATCCCCGGGCTGACGCTTGGTGAAGGAGCATCAAGGAGGAGATGACCATGCTGATGCGAACGGACCCGTTCCGCGACATCGACCGCCTCGCCGAGACGTTCTTCGGCACTCCCGGCCGGCCGGCGGTCATGCACGTCGACGCGGAACGCGACGGCGACTGGTTCTATGTCTACTTCGACCTGCCGGGCGTGGACCCGGACTCGATCGACCTGACGGTGGAGCGCAATGTCCTGTCGGTGCAGGCGCAGCGGCACCGGACCCAGCCCGAGGGGGTCGAGACCGTGATCTCCGAACGTCCGATGGGGACGTTCAGCCGGCAGCTTTTCCTCGGTGACACGCTGGACACCGAAAACCTCGAGGCGACCTACGACAACGGCGTACTGACCCTGCGCATCCCGGTCTCCGAGCAGGCCAAGCCCCGCAAGATCAGCGTCGGTGCCAGCGGTGGCGGCCGCCGCCAGATCAAGGGCTGACGCGCACATCCCGGTCTCGGCCGAACACACACGCGTACTCCTGGTCACCTCCAAACGGCCCGGCGACCGCCCCCGCGGCGCCGGGCCCGACCGGTACCGCTCGGCCGATCCGGTAGTCGGTAGCCCGACCAGGTACCGCTAGCCAGTGGACAGGGTCTCGGCCACGACACGCAGGTCGGCGACGAACCCGGCGTAGGCGGCGTCACGGTCGTCGGACCGGAGCACCGCTGACGGGTGGACGGTGGCCAGCGCGAATGCGCCGTCGCCCGCCCCGCCCGCGAAGTCGTCGGGGTGCGACGCCGAGTCCGGCCAGGGCAGGCGCACGCCGCGCGAGCGGGTGACCCGGAACCCCGGGCCGAACAGTGCCTGTGCCGCCGTCGCGCCCAGGACGACCACCGCGCGGGGGCGCAGCGCCGCGAACTCCGCGACCAGCCACGGCCGGCAGGCCACGATCTCGGTACGGTCGGGGGTCTGGTGGATGCGCCGCTTGCCGGGCGCCGCCGGCCGGTGCTTGAAGTGTTTCACCGCGTTGGTGACGTAGGTCGCCGCGCGGTCGAGGCCGGCGTCGACCATCGCCCGGTCCAGCAGCTTTCCGGCCGGCCCCACGAACGGCGCGCCCCGCCGGTCCTCGATGTCGCCGGGCTGCTCGCCCACCATCACCACCCGCGCCGCCGGCGGACCCTCGCCGAACACCGTCTGAGTAGCATCCCGGTACAGGTCACAGCCCCGGCAGTCGAGGGCGCCAGCGCGCAGCCGGTCAAGGTCATCGGTCGCCGGTACGAACGGTGCCGCGGTCGGGACGGTGTCGCGCATGGCTCAGGTTCTACCCACCGGGTACGGCGCCTAAGCGCCCCGCGTCGCACGAGTGAGGCGGTCGGCGTCGGCCGGCCGATACCGGGTGCCCGACGCCTGTTCGCTGAGCACGCTACTCGGCGTTGCGCCGTACCGGTCGGCACGCCCACCATCAAGGCGTCACGTCGCCGCCCACCGGCCGGGCCGGTCGCCGGGGTGCTCACCCTCCATCCATCCGTCGTCGGTGCCGCTCACGCCGGTCGGTCTACACCTGGCCCGTTGGTCAGCCGGCCAGTTCGGCCACTCCGGTCAGCAGGCGGTCGACGTCCGGCCGGTCGTTGTAGTGGACCAGCCCGGCCCGCACCGCCGCGCCGGAGTCCCGGATGCCCAGCGCCCCGGTCAGCTCCCAGGCGTAGTTGTGCCCGCTCCACACGTTCACCCGTCGGCCCGCGAGATGGACGGCGACGTCGCGCGGAGCGTGCCCGGCGACCGTGAAGTACGCCGTGGCGGTGCGTCGGGCCGCCGTGCCGTACGTGGTCACGTGCGGCATCGCGGCGAGCCCGGCCAGCAGCACACCGAACAGCCGAAGCTCGTGATCCTCGGCGGCGGTCATCGAGGCGACCAACCGGTCGCGCCGCGTTCCGGTGGCGGCCGCGTCCAGCGACGCCAGATGCTCCACCGCCGCGACGACGCCGGCAAGGTCGGCCAGCTGCGCGGTACCGGTCTCGAATCGCCACGGCACCTCGTCGGGTGCGGACGCGAGCTTGTCCGGCCGCAGTGTCTCGAGCAGGCCGGGATCGGCGACCACCGCGCCCACGTGAGGCCCGGACCACTTGTAGGCGCTCGTCGCGAAGAAGTCGGCGCCGAGCGCGACGGCGTCGACCGCGCCGTGGGCGGCGGCATGCACACCGTCCACATAGACGAGTGCGCGCACCGCGTGCGCCTTCGCCGCGATCGCCGCCACGTCCGGGCGGGTACCCAGGATGTTGCTCGCCGCGGACACCGCGACCAACCGCGTCCGCTCGGACAGCAGCGCGTCGTACTGTCCGACCGGCAGCTCACCGGTGGACACGTCGACGTCGGCCCAGCGCACCGTCGCGCCCGCCCTGGTGGCGGTCTGCAACCACGGCCGGACGTTCGCGTCGTGGTCGAGGCGCGAGACCACCACCTCGTCACCGGGGCCCCACCCGGCGGCCAACGTGGATGCCAGCCGGTAGGTCAGCGTCGTCATGTTCGGGCCGAGAATCACCCCGTCCGGGTGCCCGCCGACCAGGTCGGCGACGGCGTGCCGGCACGCGGCGACGATGCCGTCCGCCCGGTGACTCGCCGGAAAGGCACCACCCAGGTTGCCGAGCCCGTTGCGGTACGCGTCCGCGATCGCGTCGATCACGGGGTTGGGAACCTGGGTACCGGCCGCGCCGTCCAGGTAGGCGTACCCGTCGGCGAGGGCCGGGTAGGTGGCCCGGACGCTTCCCACATCGAAGGTCATGGTGGCTCCCTGCGCCGGCGTCCGGGCGCGGTCGCGCCCGCCGTCATCATGCCGCTGGGGCGCACCGGCGGGCTACCGCGCCGTGCGAAATCGGCTGACCCGCTCACTTCCGGTCGACCGTGTCGGGGTACTTCAGACCGGCGCCCGTGTTCAGCACGACCACCTCGTCGTCCGGGCTGATCCAGCCGGCGGATCGAAGCTGACGGGCGGCGGTGAGCCCGGCCGCTCCCTCCGGGCACAGCAGTAGGCCTTCGCGCGCGCCGAAATGGCGAAGGTCCGTCAGAATGGCGTCGTCGTCAACGGCGAGGGCGACGCCGCCGGTGTCGTACAACGCGTCCAGCACGAGCTCGTCACCCAGCGGCGCGGGTACGGTGAGGCCGAACGCGATCGTGTGGGCGTTCGGCCAGGGCTCGGCGCGGCGGGCGCCGGCCTCGAACGCCCGCACGATCGGCGCGCAGCCGGTGGACTGCACAGCCACCAGTCGGGGCAGCCGATCCGCGATCCAGCCGAGCTCGCGAAGTTCGCGCAGCGCCTTGTCGATGCCGATCAGCCCCACCCCGCCGCCGGTCGGATAGATCACGACATCGGGCACCCGCCAGCCGAGCTGTTCGGCGATCTCGTAGCCCATCGTCTTCTTGCCCTCGATCCGGTACGGCTCCTTGAGCGTCGAGGCATCGAAGATCTCTCCACCGGCGGCGTCGATGATCGCCGCGACAACGCGGCCGGCGTCCCCGATCAGACCGTCAACCAGGTGCAGGTCCGCCCCGGCCACGAGGCACTCGTTGCGGGTGATCGTGGGCGCGGCCACCGGCATGGCGATGGTCGCGGCGACGCCCG
>JAVHWE010000605.1:0-2506 GCA_032160285.1 Micromonosporaceae bacterium
TTCGCCGGCGTCGACCTGAAGGCGCTGGACCCGTTCATCCACATGGACCAGATGGGCGAGGTGGAGTACGCGCCGGGCGAGCCGAAGGGCACGCCGTGGCACCCGCACCGCGGCTTCGAGACCGTCACGTACATGATCGACGGGGAGATGGCCCACTCCGACTCCAACGGCGGCGGCGGCCTGATCACCAATGGCGACACCCAGTGGATGACGGCCGGCGCTGGCATCCTGCACATCGAAACTCCGCCCGAGCACCTGGTGCTGAGCGGTGGCCTGTTCCACGGCTTCCAGCTCTGGGTGAACCTGCCGAAGGCCCTGAAGTTCGCCCCGCCGCGCTACCAGGACATCCGGGGCTCCAACGTCGCGCTGCTGTCGTCGCCCGACGGCTGTGCGCTGCTGCGCCTGATCGCCGGTGATCTCGCCGGGCATGCCGGCCCCGGCTCCACGCACACGCCGATCACGCTGGTGCACGCGACGGTCAGCCCCGGCGCGACGGTCACCCTCCCCTGGCGTACCGATTTCAACGCCCTCGCCTACGTGCTGGCCGGGCGCGGGACCGTCGGCGCCGAGCGGCGACCGGTCGAGAGCGGTCAGCTGGTCGTCTTCGGACCGGGCGACGCGGTCACCGTGGCGGCCGCCGACAGCCAGGACGGTCGCAGCCCGGAGCTGGACGTGCTGTTCCTCGGCGGGCAGCCGATCCGGGAACCGGTCATGGCGTACGGCCCGTTCGTGATGAACACCAGGGCCGAACTGATCCAGGCGTTCGAGGACTACCAGGCCGGTCGACTGGGCACCATTCCGGCCGCGCACGCCGATGTCCGCGGATCCATCGAAGAGTAGGCCGTCAGGCGCGACGCCCGGTCGAGCAAGCCGCGGAGCGCGACGCCCGGTCGAGCGAGCCGCCGGGCGCGACGCCCGCTTCTGGGCGCCGCGCCCGCCCCCCGGCCGCACGCAACAATGGGGGTGCCCCCTTCGCGACACCCCCACCACCTCTGCGCCTGTGCGGCGTCGGCAGCCACCGACACCTATCCGAGTTCGCATCCACCTGACTGGATACGTATCGGAAAGACAGCTACCCGACGAATGGGAAAGCTGTACATCTGACACCCGAATGTTGCGTGCGCGGCGCATGGTGGAGTGGTGCGAAGCACCCTGCGGGCCAGCCGGAGGCGGGCGGATCGGCAGGCCCGGCCGGTGGCCGCGCGGCCGGTTTACGGAGCCGGGCCGCCGCCCGGGAACGCCGACCCGATCCGGGTCGGCGGCTACCAGATCGTGCGTCGCCTCGGTGCCGGCGGCATGGGCACCGTCTTTCTCGCGCTCGACGTCTACCGCCGGCCCGTCGCGCTCAAGCTGCTCCACGAACACCTGCGCGACGACCCGATGTTCCGCCACCGCTTCGCCGGGGAGGTCGCCACAGCGGCCCGGGTGACCGGGCCGGGCACCGCCCGCGTTCTGGACGCCGACCCGCGCGCTCGCGTTCCGTTCCTGGTTACCGAGTATGTGGACGGTTCGTCCCTGCACGACCGGGTCACGGCCGGCGGCCCGCTGCCCCCACCGGAGGTCCGCCGGCTCGCCGTCGGCGTGGCCAGGGCCCTGGCCTCGATCCACGACGCCGGGGTGGTCCACCGCGACCTCAAGCCCCGAAACGTGATGCTGGCGGCCGCCGGCCCGGTGGTCATCGACTTCGGGATCGCCGGTGCGGTGGTGCCGACCACGACACCGGCCGGCTTCGGCACCCCCGGGTGGCTCGCCCCGGAACAGTTGGCCGGGCGCGTCGGAGGGCCGCCCGCCGACGTGTACGCCTGGGGTCTGCTCGTGACGTGGGCCGCGACCGGACGCCACCCGTCGCATCGCCACCCCGGTGACAGCCCGCCCGAGCTCGCCGGGGTACCGCCCGACCTGCTCGCCGCGGTACACGCGGCGCTACGCCGCGAGCCGGCCGGCCGCCCCGCCGCCCGCGATCTGCCGATGATCATCCAAGGTCACACCCACCGGTTGGGCGGATCGGCGCTGGTCCCCGCGGCGCCGGCCGCCGCCTCGACGCCACCCCTGGGTACCGTCGGCGAGATCGGCCCGGTCGGCCCGGTGCGCCCGGTCAGGCGTGTCGGCCCCGTCGGCGCCGTCGCCGATACGGTTGTCGACCAGCCGCCACGGCTACGCCCTCAACCTCAACCTCAACCTCAACCCGAACCTCGACCTCGACGCCGACGGCGACGCGGCACGCGGAGCCTCGTCGCGGTGGCCGTGCTGACCGCGTCGGTCGCCCTCGGCTGGCAGCTCGCGATCCACGCCCGGTCGGCTGGCGAGGGCCGGGGGGCCGCCACGCCGGCGTCGTCGGCGACACCGGGGACGGGCGCCGGCGGGCCGGCCGCCGCGCCTGCGCCGCGCCGGAGCACCCCGCCCGCCACGGCCGGCGGTGCGACCGCCCGCGACGGTGCCCTGGAGTTCGCCCTGACCGGGCTGCGCTGCGGCGATACGGAGCTGGGCACCTGGCCGGTGCGCAAAC
>JAVHWE010000241.1:0-9645 GCA_032160285.1 Micromonosporaceae bacterium
GCAAGGGGGGCTGGCCGGCCCTGTGGAACGGCCCGGTCGCCTCGGTCGACGCGACCTGTTTCCGGCTGGGCGAGCTCGATGACCTCGGCGCGCTGGATCGCCCGGCCGCGCAGGAGGCGCTCGGCTGGCTGGCCGGCCGGCAACGACCGGACGGTACGTGGCAGGAGGACGATTCGCTGGCCGGGTCGGCGCCGTCGTGGGCGCGGCCGGGTGACCCGGAGGCGCAGCTCTACCTGACCACGAATGCCGCATTCTGGCTGGCGGTCGGCGGTCCGGTCGCCGACCACGGCCGGCACGCGTACGGGCCCCGGTCGGAGGAGAACGTCTACGCCGCGGAGGTGGCCCGGGCGGCCGAGGCGTTCCGGGCGTCGCTGCGGCCCGACACGTCGTGGCCGTCATTTCTGCCGACCGGTTGGCTCGGCGCGGCGGTGCTGCACCACCTCGGCTGGTTCTACGAGTCGGCGCAGATCCGGGTGCTGCTCGCCGAGCGGGTGTCCACACTGACGCCGGGGGACTGCGCGTGGATGGCGGCGTCCCTGCGCCGGGTCGGTATCGCGCTCGACGACTGGTTGCTGGTGGCGGCGGCGGGCAGGCTGGGGGAGACGCAGCGCAGCGACGGCGGCTGGCCGAGCGACGACGGCAACGTGTTCGACGTACACACCACGTTGTCCGCGATCCGCGCGTTGCGCGGGGAGGTGGGCGGCTCAGCCGCGACGTGAACCTCCCCGGGCGGGTGACAACGTGCGGTTATGTGTGGGTTACTGCACAATTACTGCATGTCACGGCCCAGTCCTACGGTTCGGCGGCGGCGTATCGCGGCGGAGCTGAAGCGCCTGCGTGAAGAGCGCGGGCTGACCCTCGATCATGCGGCGAAGGAACTCGGCGTCGCCCGCTCCACCATGTCGCGCATGGAGAACGCCCAGGTGTCGGTGCGCCCCGGTGACGTACGCACGCTGCTCGAACTGTACGGCGTGGAGCCCGACGATGTGGCGGCGCTGGTTCAGGTGGCCCGCGACGCCCGGCAGCGGGGGTGGTGGCAGACCTACTCCGACGTGCTGCCCAGCTGGTTCGAGGTGTACGTGGGCCTCGAGCAGGCCGCGTCGGAGATCTCCACCTTCGAGACCGCGCTGGTGCCCGGCCTGCTGCAGACCGCCGACTATGCCCGCCGGGTGATCGAGGCCGAGCTGCCCGACGCGTCGCCGACCGAGGTCGACCGGCGTACCGAACTGCGCATGAAGCGCCAGCACGACGAGGCCCGGCCGGACCTGTGGGTGGTGCTCGACGAGGCCGTCATCCGGCGGGTGGTGGGCGGCGCGCCGACCATGCGGGCGCAGCTCGAACGGCTCGCCGACGAGGCCGAGGCGCCCGGCCAGACGCTGCAGATCGTACCGTTCAACGCCGGCGCGCACGCATCGATGATCAGCTCATTTTCGATCCTGACCTTCCCCGAGCTGGCGGACCCTCCCGTCGCGTACCTGGAAAGCCGTGCCGGCAGCCTGTATGTCGAGGGGAGTGGCGCGCACGCTTACGTCCGAATTTTCCGTATCCTTCAAGCCGACGCTCTTGCACCTAGGGCGTCGATCGAAATTGTTCGCGAAGCCGCGAAATCTATGTGAGGAAGGGAGCGCGGAATGCCGACGCTAGATCCGGCCCGTGCAGTGTGGCGTAAGAGCACCCGAAGTGGCGGGCAGGGTAACTGCGTGGAGGTTGCCACCACGCCAGCCGCGATCGGGATGCGTGACTCGAAGGACAGGTCAGGTCCGGTCCTGGTCTTCACAAATTCGCAGTGGCAGGCGTTCGTCGACGGCGTGAAGACCGGCGACTTCGACCGGTAACCGCATGCGTTGAGGGGTCCCCCTGTACCGCGTCACGCGACTGAGGGGGACCCTGCTTCAGAGCAGGACGAGGTCGTCGCGGTGGACGACCTCGCGTTCGTAACCCGGGCCCAGGGCCGCGGCCAGTTCCGGAGTGGAGCGGCCGAGCAGGCCGGGCAGCTCGGCGGCGTCGTAGTTGACCAGCCCACGGGCCACCGCGGTACCGGCGACGTCGACGAGGTCGACCGGGTCGCCGGCGGTGAACCGGCCGTCGACAGCGGTGATGCCGGCCGGCAGCAGCGACGCGCCACGGTCGACCACCGCCCGTACCGCCCCTGGGTCCAGGTGCAGCCGCCCCCGCGGTGAGGTGGCGTGGGCCAGCCAGAACAGCCGGGCGGCCGGCTTCTGCCGTACCCGGTGGAAGTACGTACCTACCTCCTCGCCGGCCAGCGCCGCGGCGGCCAGCGCCGCGGAGGTCAGCACGACCGGGACGCCGGACTGGGTGGCGATGCGGGCCGCCTCGACCTTCGTGACCATCCCACCGGTACCGACGCCGGTGGAGCCGGTCCGGCCGATCGAGACGCCGGCCAGGTCCTCCATGCCGTGGACCTCGGCGATGAGCCGGGCGCCGGGGCGGGCCGGGTTGCCGGTGTAGAGGGCGTCCACGTCGGACAGCAGTACCAGCAGATCGGCGTCGATGAGCGACGCGACCAGCGCGGCCAGCCGGTCGTTGTCCCCGAAGCGGATCTCATCGGTGGCGACGGTGTCGTTCTCGTTGACGATCGGTACCGCGCCGAGGTCGAGCAGGCGCCGGAGGGTCCGGTAGGCGTTGCGGTAGTGCACCCGCCGGGTCAGGTCGTCGACGGTGAGCAGCACCTGGCCGACGGTGCGCGCGAACCGCCCGAACGACTCGGTGTACGCCTGCATCAGCAGGCCCTGGCCGACGCTCGCCGCCGCCTGCTGGGTGGCGAGGTCGCGGGGGCGTCGCGGCAGGCCGAGCGGGGCCAGCCCGGCGGCGATCGCGCCGCTGCTGACCACGACCGGCTGCGCCGGGTGGGCGGCGATCGCGGCGACGAGTGGGTCGACCCGGGCACGGTCGAGCCCACCGGCTGCCGTGGTCAGCGACGAGGAGCCGACCTTGACCACGATCCGGCGGGCCGCGATGACCTGTGCTCGCACGGAGCCCATTCTGGCCGGTACCGGCTCCGACTCCGGCGCCGGATCCCATATCGTGACCGGGCGGACCGGTGGCGCGGGTCTGAAATCGGCTGGTGGACGTGGGGACGACGGTGGACGCGTACACGGAAGAGGTTCTGGCGCTGGTGGAGCGGATCCCGCCCGGGCGGGTGATGACCTACGGCGCGATCGCCGACTGGGTGGGGCGCGGTGGCCCGCGTCAGGTCGGTGCCGTGATGGCCCGGTACGGCGGCGGGGTGCCCTGGCACCGGGTGGTCGCCGCGAACGGCCGGCTGGTACCCCGCCACGAGACCGAGGCGCTGCGCCGCCACGCGGCCGAGCGCACACCCATGCGCGGCGACAAGATCGACATGCGGCGGGCCCCGTGGTGGCCGGAGTAGCCGGCCACCTTGTCCCCACCGCCCGACCGACCGGCCCGCCAGGTCCGACCGACCGGTCGGTCCGGACACGCGGGCGGCGGCGTCAGGCGCGGCGGCCGACGCCGCCGCGGCGGGGGTCGCCGGCCGCGCCCGCGTGGCCGACGGCGCTGGCCCCACCGAAGTAGTGGTCGGCGCGCTCCCAGGTGCGGACCCGGTAGCCGGCGGCCGTGAGCGCGTCCACCTCGTCTGGCGGGTACCCGGGCTCGACGTGGACCATCGCCGGGCCGCCGCCCGGGTCGGCCACCACGTGAAACCGCGGCCGGCTGATCGCCGCCGTCATGTCCAGGTTGTTGATCAGGACGTTCACCAGTGTGTGTACCAGCGCGGTGCGGATCCGCGACGCCCCCGCCGAGCCGGCCGCGACCAGGAGGGAGCCGTCGGCGTCGAGGACAACCAGCGGGCACATCATCGACGACATCCGGCCGCCGGCGACCATGCCCTCGGTCAGCAGCTCGCCCTCGCCGAGCATCGAGTTGAGGTGGACGCCGAGGCCCGGCAGCCACACCCCGGAACCGATGCCCAGCGTCATGGTCACCACGCACGCGTTGCCGGCGAAGTCGACCACCGAGATGTTGGTGGTATCGCCCAGCCGGTGCCGCCCGTGTACCAGCAGCGCGTCGGCGAGCGCGACGGCACGCTCCGGCGGCGACAGCGCGTCGATGGTGTCGGGCAGGGCGCGGATCGTCGGGATGGTGTTGTTGAGATCATGCCGGGCGAACACCGTGGCGCCGGCCAACGGCGCGGACTCCACGCCGAGTTCCCGTACCCGGTAGCGGGCCAGATCGGTCGGGCCGACCGAACCGCCGGCGGCCCGGACCGTGTCGACCAGCCGGTCGCCGATCCAGCCGGTGTAGAACACCTCGGGGCCGTCGTCGGCGAGCGCGGTCAGGGCCCGGTCCAGGCCGGGGTGGAAGAGCAGGTCGCCGCCGACGAGCAGCTTGCCGCCCGGGGAGTAGATCCCGGCCCCGGCGCCGGGCACCATCGCCGGCGCGACGCTGGCGAGGGTACGGGCCTGGGCGGCCGGGAGGATCACCCCGCTGCGGGCGAGGCTCACCGCCGGGGCGACCACCCGGTGCCACGGAAGCCGGCCCCACCGCCGGTGCACCTCGCCGACGCCGGCCGGCACGCCGGGGACACCGACGCTGGCCCCGCCGATCTCGTAGCTCATCGACACCCCGCCGAACACGACCTCGATGGGCACCATCGGCGCACCGGCCACATCGGTGTCCAGCCCCGGGATGGCGCAGAAGAAGTCCAGCGAGGTCACCTCGCCGGTGGCCGCGTCGTAGTAGGTCGCGAAGCCGCCGCCGCCGATCCCGGTGAGGACGCTCTCGGCCACGCAGCCGGCCAGGACGGCCGCGACGGCGGCGTCGGCCGCACCGCCGCCGGCGTGCAGGACCCGCAGGCCGACCTCGGCGGTTGCCGGATGACCGGCGGCGACACCGGCAGGCACGCGACGCGCCTCCTCTCGGCTGCTCCAGATGTGGGTCACCGGTGACGGCCGGTCGAGGGTGACGTTCGCCGCCGGTACACGAATGCTCACGGCGGGCAGCGTAGAACCAAGTTGCCGCAGGCGGGAGTGTTTGTGCAAAGCAAGAATGTAGCGGGTGCCGAGCGGTCGCCGTGCGCGGCGACTCCGCTGTGGTTGACTGGCGTCGTGACCGCGTTGCCTGGAGTGCTCGGCGAGCCGATCCGGTTCGTCCTCAACTGGGGCCGGCGATACTCATTGTGGGTCTTCAATTTCGGCCTGGCCTGCTGCGCGATCGAGTTCATCGCCACGTCGATGGGGCGCCACGACTTCATCCGGCTCGGTGTCATCCCGTTCGCGCACGGCCCCCGCCAGGCCGATCTGATGGTCGTCTCCGGCACGGTCACCGACAAGATGGCACCGGCGATCAAGCGGCTCTACGACCAGATGCCCGAGCCGAAGTACGTGATCAGCTTCGGCGCCTGCAGCAACTGCGGCGGCCCGTACTGGGACTCGTACTCGGTGACGAAGGGCGTCGATCAGCTCATTCCGGTCGATGTGTACGTGCCGGGGTGCCCGCCCCGGCCGGAGGCGCTGCTGCACGGCATTCTGCGGTTGCAGGAGAAGATCGCCGGCGAGCAGGCCGGCATCGGCGGGGTGTCCAGGCCCGACCCGGGTGCGCTCGTCAACCGCCGGGCCGCCCCCGACCGGCCCACCGCCGACGAGCACCGCGACGCGGCGTCGTTGGCCGCTCCACCGGTGCGCCCGCCGCACCGATGAGCCGCGCCCGGCCCGGTGCACCCGTACAGTGATCGCGTGCGGGTGGGTGTGGTAGGGCCGGGGTACATCGGTGTCCGGCACATCGAAGCGTGGCGTCACCTGGACGTCACGCTGCACGGGTACGCGCGCAGCGCCTCCCGCCACGCCGAGGTGGCCGCCGCCTACCCCGAGGTCACGTGGCACCCCTCGGTCGCGGGCCTGCTCGCCGCGGTGGAGGTGATCGACGTCTGTACCCCCACCGACGCGCACGCCGATGTCGTGCTGCGGGCGGCGTCCGCCGGCCGGCAGGTGGTCTGCGAGAAGCCGCTGGCGCGCACCCTGGGCGAGGCCGACGCGATGATCACCGCGTGCGCCGCCGCCGGGGTCCAGCTGTTCGTGGCTCATCTCGGCCGGTACGCCGCCGGGTACGCGGCCGCCCGGCAGGCGGTCGTCGACGGTGAGGTCGGCGAGCCGACGGAGCTTCGGCTGTACCGCGGCGGTGCCGCTCCCGGCTGGGCGTCCTGGTTCGACGATCCGGCCCGGTCCGGCGGTGTCCTGCTCGACCTGGGCATCCACGACATCGACTTCGCCCGCTGGATCGCCGGCGACGTGATCGACGTCACCGGCGCGATGACCGGGCCGGGGCGGGGTCGGGCGATCCTCACCCACGCGGGTGGCGCCCGTTCCGCGGTGACCGCCGAGTGGGGCGCCGCCGGCCTGCCGTTCCGGACCTCTTTCGAAATCATCGGTACCGCTGGAGAGCTGACCTACGACTCGGTGACCGACCCGGCCGGCCTGGCAACCGATCCGATGGTCGAGATGCTCGGGGAGTTCCGGGCCGCGATGCGTGGGGGGCCGCCGCCCCGGATCACCGTCGCCGACGCCCAAGCGGCCCTGCGGGTGGCGCTCGCCGCCGCCGATGACGCCGCCGACTCGGCCGAGGGTTCAGGGCAGCATGCTTCTGCTCATAGGATCGGCACATGATGGCGCAGGAGGTGGGTGACCGGCTGGCCCGGCTGCTTCACGACAACGACGGCGGTGACGCTGCGCCGGGCGGCGTCGAGGTCTCGCCATTGGACGGCGGTGGCGCTGCGCCGGCACGCGGCGTCGAGGTCTCGTTGTCGGGCGGCGGTTCCTGGGCGCGGGCGACGGTCGACGTGGCCGCCGGCCGGTGGCGGGACGCGCTGCGCGCCGCCCGCGACGACGCCGAGCTGAGCTGCGACTTCTTCGACTGGCTGTCCGCGGTGGACGAACTCGAGGCGGGTTTCCGGCTGGTCGCCCACGTCTGGTCGACCAACCGTCGCCACGGCCTGCTGATCCGTACCCTGGTCGGCCGGGACTCCCCGGCGCTGGCCTCCGTGGTCGACCTGTACCCGGGCGCGGGCTGGCACGAGCGGGAGACCCACGAGATGTTCGGCATCGACTTCCCCGGCCATCCGGGGCTGGTGCCGCTGCTGTTGCCGGCGGAGTTCGAGGGGTATCCACTGCGCAAGGAGTTTGTCCTCGCGTCTCGGGTGGCGAAGCCCTGGCCCGGGGCGAAGGAGCCGGGTGAGAGCCGCGACAGTACCGCCGCCCGCCGGCAACCCATGCGCCCACCCGGCGTACCCGACCCGGCCGAATGGGGACCCAACGCGGCCTCGGCCGCCGCTGCGCCCGAGGGCGGGGCCTGACGTGCCGGCATGGTTGGAGTTGCTGGTCCGGGTGTTGGTTGTGGTCGTCGCGTTCCTCACGCTGCCGCTGGTCGTCGGCCAGGCCGAGCACAAGGTGATGGCGCACATGCAGGGCCGGCTCGGTCCGATGTACGCGGGCGCGTTCCACGGCTGGGCACAGCTCATCGCCGACGGGGTGAAGTTCGTCCAGAAGGAGGACATCACCCCCCGGGCCGCCGACCGGGCGGTGTTCCGGCTCGCCCCGGTGATCTCGCTCCTGCCGTACCTGCTGGTGCTGCTGGTCATTCCGATCGGTCCGCACGGGCTGGTGGCGCAGCCGCTCGACATCGGACTGTTCTTCGTGCTGGCCGTGGTCGGCATCGGCGTCGTGGCGGTACTGATGACCGCCTGGTCGTCGGCGAACAAGTACGCCCTGCTCGGCGGCTTGCGGGCGGCGGCGCAGCTGCTGGGGTACGAGCTGCCGTTCGTGCTCGCCGCGGCGTCGGTCGCGATGGCGGCCGGCACGCTGAGCCTGTCCGGCATCGTCAACGCCTGGCGACCGTGGTGGCTGCTGTGGCAGCTGCCGGCGTTGGGAGTGTTCTTCACCGCCGGGCTGGCCGAGATCCGCCGCCCGCCGTTTGACATGCCGATCGCCGACTCGGAGCTGGTGTTCGGCTACCTCACGGAGTACACGGGTCTGCGGTTCGCGTTCTTCCTGCTCGCCGAGTACGTCGGGATCGTGGTCGTCGCCGCGCTGACCACCGTGCTGTTTCTCGGGGGGTGGCGGGGGCCGTTCGCCGACGCGCAGCTCGGTTGGCTGTGGACGCTGCTGAAGGTGTTCGCCGTCTCGTTCGTGATCATCTGGCTGCGGGTGGCGTACCCGCGGCTGCGCGAGGATCAGCTCCAGCGGCTGTGCTGGCTGACGCTCGTACCGTTGGCGCTGGCTCAACTGCTGTTGACGGTCGGCGTCCGGCTGGCGCTATGACAGGGAGGGTGAACCGATGAGCGGAGTACCGGGCAGCGGGCTGATCAGGGGTCTCGCGGTCACCCTGAAGACGATGACCAGGCCGGCGATCACCCGGCAGTACCCGGATGTGCGGCCGGACCTGCCGCCGCGTTCGCGTGGTGTGATCGCGTTGCTGGAGGAGAACTGCACGGTCTGCATGCTGTGCGCGCGCGAGTGTCCGGACTGGTGCATCTACATCGACTCGCACAAGGAGGAGGTCGTCGTACCGGGCGCGGCCCGGCCCCGCCAGCGCAACATGCTGGACCGGTTCGCGATCGACTTCTCGCTCTGCATGTACTGCGGGATCTGCATCGAGGCCTGCCCGTTCGACGCCCTGTACTGGACGCCGGAGTTCGAGTACGCGGAGTACGACATCCGCGAGCTGCTGCACGAGAGCGACCGGCTGGGCCAGTGGATGGCGACGGTACCCGCGCCGCCGGCCCACGACCCCAACGGCGAACCCGCCAAGGAGGAGACCGCGGCGGCGAAGAAGGCCGGCTAGACGGCCGCGGCGGATAACGAAACGATCTCGTGGGACGCTGGGGCCTACCCGGCCGTCCATGATGGCAGGATGTCGCCATGGGTATCGAGCCCGTCGACATTCTCCTCGCCGGACTGGGCGCGACCGCGCTCGGGGCCGGCGTCCTCGTCGTCTCGACGCGCCACCTGGTCCGCGCGGGGCTGTGGCTGGTGGTGACGCTCGGCGCCACCGCCGGGCTGTACCTGGTGCTCACCGCGGAGCTGGTCGCCTGGGTGCAGGTGCTGCTGTACGTGGGGGCGGTGGTGGTGCTGCTGCTGTTCGCGGTGATGCTGACCCGGGCCCCGATCGGTGTCAGCGACGATCTGGACCGGCCGCGCGGGGCGGCCCTGCTCGTCGGCGGCGGCGCCGGGGTCGGCCTGGCCGCGCTGCTCGCCGACGCGTACCGGTGGAGCCGGGTCGACCTGCCGACGACGAGCGGATCCGCGGAGCGGATCGGCGCCGAGGTGTTCCGGTCCTGGGTACTGCCGTTCGAGGTGCTGTCGGTCCTGCTGCTGGCGGCGCTGATCGGGGCGATCGTGGTGTCACGGCCGGAGTCGGCTGAGATGACGGAGCGGCGGAGCTGATGCATCCGGTCATCCCGTACGTCGTCGCCGCCGGCATGTTCGGCCTCGGCTGCTACGGCGTGCTCGTGCGCCGCAACGCCGTACTGCTGCTGATGGCGGTCGAGCTGATGCTCAACGCGGTCAATCTGGTTCTGGTCACCGCCGACACCACGGTCAGCGCCGCGTCGCGCCCCGGCGGTCAGGTCTTCGCGCTGTTCGTGATCGTGCTCGCGGCCGCCGAGATCGGCGT
>JAVHWE010000242.1:0-3536 GCA_032160285.1 Micromonosporaceae bacterium
GTGACCTGACGGAGCAGCCGCAGGAAGTAGGCGGCCGCCAGCGCCGCACCGAACGCGGCGACGACGGCGAGGACGGTCCACAGCGCGCCACCCCGGCGCAGGGCGCCGACCACGGCGAACGCCTCGCCCCAGAAGCCGGCCAGGCCGGGCAGGCCGAGGGAGGCGATCGCCGCGTACCCGAGGAGCCCCGACAGCGCCGGCGCGGTCTCCCGCAGACCCCCGAGCTCCGGCAGCCGACCGGTGTGCGCCCGGTCCTTGATCGCACCGGCCAGGAAGAACAGCAGGCCGGTGATCACGCCGTGGGCGATGTTGCCGATCAGCGCCGCCTGGATGCCGACCGCGGTCAACGTCGAGATGCCGAGCAGCACAAACCCCATGTGACCGACCGACGAGTACGCGATCAGCCGCTTCAGATCGGTCTGCGCCAGGCACACCAGCCCACCGATGACGATCGCGGCGACGGCGAGGACGCCGAGCACCGGCGAGGCCCACCGCGCACCCACCGGCATGACGCCGACCCCGATCCGCAGCAGGCCGTAGGTCCCCATCTTCAGCAGCGCCCCGGCCAGGATCACCGAACCGACCGTGGGCGCCTCGGTGTGCGCGTCCGGCAGCCAGGTGTGCAGCGGCCACAGCGGGCTCTTCACCGCGAACGCGAGCGCGACCAGCACGAACGCGAGCTTCTGGGTCCCGGCGGGCAGGAGCTGGGTACCGGTCAACGCGATCAGGTCGGCCGTGCCGGCGCGGGCCACCACGACGAACACGCCGACCAGCAGGAGGACCGACCCGAACAGCGTGTAGAGGACGAACTTGCGGGCCGCCGCGCGGCGGCGCTCGCCACCCCAGATCGCGATCACCGTGTACATCGGCAGCAGCACGACCTCGAAGAAGACGAAGAACAGCACCAGGTCGAGGGACTCGAAGACACCGATGATCCCGAACTCGATCACCAGCAGCAGCGCGACCAGGAGCCGCCCCCGGCCCGGTTCGGGTACCCGCCACACGGTGTAGCCGCAGCAGAGCACGGTCAACAGCGCGGTCAGCGCGACCAGCGGAAAGGACACCCCGTCCACGCCGATATGCAGTCGAAGGTTGAGACTGGGCACCCAGGCCGTGTCGACCGCGTGCCACGGCTGGATCGCGGCCCCCTCGCCGGAGGTCCGGGTGCGGCCGGCGAGCAGGAGCAGCGCCGCGACCAGGGTCAGCGCCGCGGCCACCGTACCGGCCACCCGGGCGAGCCGGTCGTAGCGTGCCGGCAGGCCAGCCGCCACCACCGCGCCGCCCGCCGGCAGTGCGAGCGTCGCCACCAGCGCGGCCTGCCCGACCGTCGTCATCGGGTACCTCCCAGCAGAGTCGCCGCCACCACACCGAACAGGACGGCGCCCAGCAGCACGGCGATCACCGCGCGCGGCAGCGCGGCCCGATGCGCTCGACTCAGGACCGTACCGAGGTCACGGGTGCGGTCGGCGGTGGCCTCCACCGCCCCGTCCACAATCGACTCGTCCGCCCGCCGGACCGCCCGGGCCAGCGCCAGCACCGGACGAACCACCACCGCGTCGATGACGGTATCGAGGTAGAACGCCTCGGTGAGCGGCTGGCGGGCCGGCCCCAGGACCCGGGCCGGATCGGCGCCGGTGTCACGCCGCCACACCGCCCAGGCGGCGCCGATCCCCGCCGCGGCCGCGACCAGCGGAAGCAGCAGAGCCGAACCGGGACTCACCGGCGATTCGAAGCCGAGCCGACGGGTGACGGCGGGTACCAGGCCGGCGAAGCCGAGCAGCGCGCTCGGTACCGCGAGGACCGCCACCGGTACCCACATCAACGACGACGGCTGGTGCGGGTGCTCGGCCTCGGGACTACGCGGCGCGCCGAAGAAGGTACGCAGCCACAGCCGGGTGGCGTACCACCCGGTGACGACGACGGTCGCCACCGCGGACAGCCACACGAGCCAGGCCGACCAGGCCGGGCCGGGGCCGGTCGAGTGCCCGGCCCAGGCGGCCGAGATCACCTCGTCCTTGCTCCAGAACCCGGCGAACGGCGGCAACCCGACGAGGGCGGCCAGGCCGATCGTCATCGTCGCGAACGCGACCGGCATGCCGCGCCGCAGGCCGCCCATCGCCGGCATCGCGTTGCTGCCGACGCCGTGGATGACGATCCCGGCGGCCAGGAACAGCAGCGCCTTGAACCCGGCGTGGGTGAGCAGGTGAAACAGCGCGGCCGGGGGTGCCGCCACGGCGAGCGCTCCGGTCATGTACCCGAGCTGGCTGACCGTGGACCAGGCCAGTACCCGTTTGATGTCCTGCTGGGTGCTCGCGGCCAGCGCGCCGAGCAGCATGGTGATCGCGGCCATCACGCCGAGCACGGCGAGCGTGGCCGGCGCCGCGCGGAACAGCCCGAACAGCCGGGCCACCACGTACACCCCGGCGGCGACCATGGTGGCGGCGTGGATCAGCGCCGAGATCGGGGTGGGTCCGGCCATCGCGTCGGGCAGCCAGGTGTGCAGCGGGAACTGGGCGCTCTTGCCGGCGACCCCGGCCAGCAGCAGCAGCGTGATGGTGGTCAGCGTGCCGGTACCGACCTGGTCGATGTGGTCCAGTACCGGGGTGATCTGGAAGGTGTCGAAGTTGATGCCGATCAGCGCGATGCCGAGCAGGAAACCGACGTCACCGACCCGGGTCACCAGGAACGCCTTGACCGCCGCCCGGGGCGCCTCCGGCAGCCGCCGGTCGTGGCCGATCAGCAGGTACGAGCAGATTCCCATGACCTCCCAGCCGACCAGCAGCGCGATCAGGTCACCGGAGACCACGACCAGCAGCATCGCCGCGGTGAACAGGCTGACCTGGGCGGCGTACGGGCCGTACCGGTCGTCGTCTTCGAGGTAGGCGACCGAGTAGACCTGCACGGCCAGCGCCACCGCGGTCACCGCCACCGCGACCAGCGCGGCCACCGGGTCGAGCCGCACGCCCACGGTGACGGCAAGGTCGCCCAGGTCGACCCAGTTCCACCAGCGCTCGGTCGGCGCGTCCACCGCGAACGCCAGGACCACCGCGAGCGCGAAGGCGACCGCGGCCCCGCCGACACCCAGCGCGGCGGCGACGGTACGCGACGCGCGGGGCGCGAGCAGGCCGGCCAGCGCGACCGCGAAGGGTACGGCCACGAGCAGCGCGCCGCAGCCGGCCAGAGCTCCCCCGGTCATGCGACCGGACCCGTGGGCCGGGGCGGCGTGGCGGCGTGCCGCCCGTTGCTCTCGGCGGCCAGCAGGGCACCGACCGGTACGGCGGCACCGGGGTCACCGCCGGCGTCGGGGTTGGCGTCGGTGGTGACGATGTCGGGACCGGCGTCGAGACTCACGTCGTCGATCACCACGCTGCGACGCAGCCGGAACAGCTGGAGCACGACCGCCAGGCCAACGCCGATCTCGGCGGCCGCGAGCACGATCACGAACAGCGCGAAGACCTGACCGCCGGGGCGCGACGCGGCGCTGACCGTGGTGTCGGCGGTGACCAGAACCAGATTGACCGCGTTGAGCATCAGCT
>JAVHWE010000515.1:0-10968 GCA_032160285.1 Micromonosporaceae bacterium
AACCGCACCTTGCCACCCACCGGCGCCGCGAAATCCGTCCGCTGGGTTTCGATCCGACCCGACGTCCACCGACCCGCCGCGTCCCGAACCGGCCGGATCGCCAGGTGGCCCGCACCGTCCTGGAACACGTTGGTGGTGCTGTTGGTCATCGTCTCGACCTCACCGGTACCGAAGTTCGGCGCACCGCCCGGATACGACGTACCGAGGTCGTACAGCCAGTTCGCGGTGTCGATCCCGGTGTTCGCCGCACCGGTGAAATCATCACTGAAAACCAGACCCATCCCGGGTGGTGGCGGCGGCACCGCCGCGGCCGCCCTGTTCCGCGCGGTGATCCGGCCGGTGACCGGGACGACGGCGACGGTGAGGACGACGACCGGGACGACCACCGCCGCTATGGTTAACGGCCAGAAGGCGCGTCCGCGGGAGGTGCGACGCGCGTGCCTGCCCGGGGGGCCGGGCACGCGTGCGGACGACGTCATGGGGCCCCTTCGTGGCCGGCCGAACGGCTGGGGGGCGGAGCCGCTCCCCGTATCGGCGTCGCCCTGAGAGCGCTCTCGCAGTCCTAACAAGACGTTTCCCCTATGTCAATGATCGTCGATGCAATCTGGGGTAATCGTTACTCGCGGCGGCGCGGCCCCGGCGAGGCCGATACCGGGGCGAACCGGCCTGCGTTTCGCCGGGCGCATCGGTCGTGAAAGGCTCCCGGGTGTGGGCAGGCAGGCAGGCAACGAGCAGCGCGGCGGGCTCACCGGGGCACCACCGGGTGAGCCGCCGGCCGCGCCGCCGCTGGAGGCCAGCATCCGGGCCATCGAGCGGGCCGCCGGCGCACTGGCCAGCGCCAGCATCGCCCGGATGGACGAGGTCCTGCCCTGGTTCCGGGAACTGCCCGCCGACCAGCGGGCCTGGGTCATGCTGGTGGCCCAGGCCGGGGTCCGGTCGCTGGTGGAGTGGCTGCGCCGGCGCGGCGAGGCGGACGGCGGCGGCCCGCAGGAGGTCTCCGACGGGGTCTTCGACACCGCCCCCCGCGCGCTGGCCCGGTCCCTCAACCTGCAGCACACCGTCCAACTGATCCGGATCACCATCGAGGTCGCCGAGGAGCAGGTACCGCATCTCGCCGCCGCCGGCGAGGAGCAGGCCATCCAGGACGCCATGCTGCGGTTCAGCCGGGAGATCGCGTTCGCCGCGGCCCGGGTGTACGCCCGCGCCGCCGAAACCCGCGGCGCCTGGGACGCCCGGCTGCAGGCGCTGTTGATCGACGCCCTGCTGCGCGGCGACTCCTCGGACGTACTCGACAGCCGGGCGGCCGCTCTCGGCTGGGCCGACGCGTCACCGGTCGCGGTCGCGGTCGGCCGGTCACCGGGCGGTGAGGCGAGCATGGTCCTGCACACCGTGTACCGGGCCGCCCGGCGGATCAGCGTCGAAGTACTCGGCGGGGTGCACGGCGACCGGCTGGTGATCGTCCTCGGTGGCGCGGCCGACCCGCTCGCCGCCACCGCCCAGCTGCTCGCCGGCTTCGGCGACGGCCCGGTGGTGGTCGGCCCGACGGTACCCAGCCTCGACGAGGCCACCGAATCGGCGCGGGCGGCGCTCGCCGGGTACCGTGCGGTCCCGGCCTGGCCGGCCGCGCCCCGTCCGGTGTCCGCGGCCGACCTGCTGCCGGAGCGGGCCCTGGCCGGGGACGCCGAGGCCCGCCGGATCCTGCGCCAGGACGTCTACGGCGCGCTGGTCCGGGCCGGCGGCGAGCTGCTGGACACGCTGGATGCCTTCCTCACCGCCGGCGGGGTACTGGAGAGCGCCGCCCGTACCCTGTTCGTCCACCCGAACACGGTGCGGTACCGGCTGCGTCGGATCGGTGAGGTGACCGGCCTGGCCCCGCTGGTACCGCGGGACGCGTTCGCCCTGCGGATAGCGCTGACCGTCGGCCGGCTCGACCCGTCGGCCGTGGCCCCGATCGCATCAACGAACGGTTAGTGTTAGGTTACTAAACGTATTATTCTGGGACACTACAGACGACTACATGTGACCATTTGGAGGAACCCTCCAAAACAAGTCGTCGAGTTTCGTGCATCAGCTTCGCACGGGACGCCCGAGAATCCGGAACAGTCATAGACGTGCTCGCAGTACTCGCTCCCGGACAGGGTTCGCAGCAGCCCGGCCTCCTGACCCCCTGGCTCGCGCTGCCCGGTGCCGCCGCCCGGCTGCGCTGGTGGTCCGCGTTGGCCGGCGTCGACCTAGTGCATCTGGGCACCGAGGCCGACGCCGACGAGATCAAGGACACCGCGCGCACCCAACCGCTGCTGGTCGCGGCGGCGCTGCTGGCCGCCGAGCAGCTGCCGATGTACGACGTGAGCGTCGTCGCCGGGCACAGCGTCGGCGAACTGGCCGCCGCCGGGATGGCCGAGGTGCTCACCCCGGAAACGACGATCACACTGGCCGCGGTCCGCGGTCGGGCGATGGCCGCCGCCTGCGCGCTCGAACCGACCGGCATGAGCGCCGTGCTGGGCGGCGACCCGGACGAGGTCCTCGCCGCGATCTCCGCGGCCGACCTGTACCCGGCCAACCGCAACGGCGCCGGCCAGATCGTCGCCGCCGGCGCCCTGCCCGGCCTGGAGAAACTGGCCGCCTCGCCGCCGGCCAACGCGCGGGTACGGGCACTGGCCACGGCGGGGGCGTTCCACACCCCGTACATGGCCGCCGCCGAGCAGGCGCTCGCCGCCGTGGCGGGCGGCATCGTGCCCGGCTCGCCCAACCGGATTCTGCTGTCCAACCGGGACGGTGTGGCCATCGACCACGGCCCGACCATGCTGCAACGACTGGTCCGGCAGGTCACCGCGCCGGTGCGGTGGGACCTGTGCATGCAGACCCTGGCCGAGATCGGGGTCACCGCGATCATCGAACTGCCGCCGGCCGGTACGCTCGCCGGGCTGGCGAAACGGGCGCTCAAGGGTGTGGAGATCATCACCCTCAACACGCCGGACGATCTCGGCCCGGCGCGGGACGCGATCGCCCGCCACGGCGGCGCGCCGAGCCACGAGCCGACGCTGCAGTTCCGCGTCGTCGTGGCGGGCACCGCCGGAAACTTCACCCCGGTCGACGGCCTGACCGAAGGTACCGAGGTCGTTGGCGGCCAGGTGATCGGTCACGTCCAGACCCGCCAGGGCGCGGTCGACGTGACCGCCCATGAGGCCGGCACGCTGGCCGAATGGCTCGCCCACCCGGATGACCCGGTGGCGCCCGGCCAGCCGCTGGCCCGAATCGGCGGGATCCTGTGAACACCAGCCAACCACGAGGAAAGGTACGCACGTGACCCAGCCCGTGCTCGGCTCCCGGATCCTCTCGATGGGGCACTACCAGCCCACCCGGGTGCTCACCAACGACGACCTGGCCGCGATGGTCGACACCAACGACCAGTGGATCCGCGACCGGGTCGGTATCGTCACCCGCCGCATCGCCGACACCGAGTCCGTCGCCGACATGGCGACCGCCGCGGCCGGCAAGGCGCTCGCCGGTTCGGGCCTGGAGGCCGCCGACATCGACCTGGTGGTCGTGGCGACGTGCAGCGCGGTCGACCGCTCCCCCAACATCGCCTGTCGGGTCGCCGCCAAGCTCGGCATCGCCGCCCCCGCGGCGTACGACGTCAACACCGCCTGTTCGGGCTTCTCCTACGCGATGGCCACCGCCGACCACGCGGTACGGGCCGGCGCGGCCCGCAACGCCATCGTGATCGGCGCCGAGAAGCTGTCGGACTTCACCGACTGGACCGACCGGTCGACCTGCATCCTGTTCGGCGACGCGGCCGGCGCGGCCGTGATCACCGGTGTGGGCCCGGGTGAGAACCCCGGCATCGGCCCGGTGCTGTGGGGCTCGGCTCCGGACCGCAGCGACGCCGTCCGCATCGAGGGCTGGCGCCCGTACATCCAGCAGGAGGGCCAGCAGGTCTTCCGGTGGGCGACCACCGCGCTCGCGCCGCTGGCACTCGAAGCGATCAGTCGTGCCGGCTTCGAACCGGCCGACATCAAGGCCTTCATCTCCCACCAGGCGAACCTGCGCATCATCGAGGGCATCGCCAAGCGCCTCAAGCTGCCCGACGCGATCGTCGCGAAGGACGTCGTGGAATCCGGGAACACTTCGGCAGCCAGTGTGCCGCTGGCCCTGTCGAAATTGATCGAGCGGCACGAGATCCCGTCCGGCGCCCCCGTCCTGCTGTTCGGTTTCGGCGGTGGCCTCACCTATGCCGGACAGGTCGTCCGCTGCCCGTAACGCCTCCCCCAACGGAAGGAAAGAAACCACATGACCACCCGTGACGAGTACGTTGCCGGCCTCGCCGAAATCCTCGAGGAGGTCGCCGGAGTCAACCCCGACGACGTGGCCGAGGAGAAGTCGTTCACCGAGGACCTCGACGTCGACTCGCTGTCCATGGTGGAGGTCGTCGTCGCGGCCGAGGAGAAGTTCGGCGTGAAGATTCCGGACGACGAGGTGCAGAACCTCAAGACCGTGGGCGACGCGGTCTCGTTCATCACCAAGGCTCAGGCGTGACCGTAGAGGTTGTCGTTACCGGGATCGGCGCGACCACCCCGCTCGGCGGGGACGCCGCGTCGACCTGGGAAGGCATGCTCGCCGGCCGCTCCGGGGTCAGCGCCCTGACCGAGGAGTGGGCGGCACAACTACCGGTGCGCATCGCCGGGCACGTCGCCGTCGAACCGACCATCGACCGGGTACAGGCCCGGCGGATGGACCGCTCGGAGCAGGTGGCGTTGGTCGCCGCCCGCGAGGCGTGGGCCGACTCCGGCCTGGCCGAATCCGGCATCGACCGCGAGCGCCTCGGGGTGGTCGTCGGCTCCGGCATCGGCGGCGCGACGACCCTGCTGGCCCAGGACGACATCCTGGAGGAGCACGGTCCCCGGCGGGTGTCGCCGCACACGGTACCGATGCTCATGCCCAACGGGCCGGCCGCCTGGGTCGGTCTGGAGCTGCAGGCGCAGGCCGGCGTCCACGCGCCGACCAGCGCCTGCGCCACCGGGGCCGAGGCGATCGCCTGGGGCCTGACGATGATCCGGTCCGGCCGGGCCGACGTGGTGGTCTGCGGCGGTACCGAATCGGTGATCCACCCGCTGCCGATCGCCGGCTTCGCCGCGATGCGCGCGATGTCGACCCGCAACGACGAGCCGGAGCGGGCGTCCCGCCCCTTCGACAAGGGCCGGGACGGCTTCGTGCTCGGCGAGGGCGCCGGCATCCTGGTACTCGAACGCGCCGACCGGGCCCGCGCCCGCGGCGCGAAGATCTACGCCCGGCTGGCCGGCGCCGGCATGACCTCCGACGGTTACGACATCGTGCAGCCCGAGCCGGAGGGCAAGGGCGGCGCCCGGGCGATCGCGATGGCGCTCGCCGACGCCGGCCTGGACCGGACCGAGATCGTGCACGTCAACGCGCACGCCACCTCGACCCCGGTCGGTGACCTGGCGGAGATCATCATGCTGCATGCCGCGATCGGGGATCATGTCGTGGTGACCTCGACCAAGTCGATGACGGGCCACCTGCTCGGCGCGGCCGGGGCGGTCGAGTCGATCGCCACGATCCTGGCCATCCGCGACAGCGTGATCCCCCCGACCATCAACCTCGACGACCCCGACGACAAGGTCGATCTCGACGTGGTCGCCCACAAGGCGCGCCACCTGGAGGTACCCGCCGCGGTGAACAACTCGTTCGGCTTCGGCGGCCACAACGCCGTGCTGGTCTTCGTCCGCGCCTGAGGAGGCATCCGGTGACGCTCACGTCCGTCCCAACCGATACCGAGGCCGTCGATTTCCGTGACCCCGAGGCGCGCCTGCGCGCGCTGTTCGACCGGGGAACGTTGCGGCTGCTGGCACCGCGCGACGACTCCGGCGTGCTGGCCGCCCGGGGCGAGGTCAACGGCACGCCGGTGATCGCGTTCGCGACCGACGCCACCCGGATGGGCGGCGCCATGGGTACCGAGGGTTGCCGGCACATCGTCGACTCGATCGACGCCGCCGTCCGGGAGCGGGTACCGAGCCTCGGGCTGTGGCACTCCGGCGGCGCGCGCCTCGCCGAGGGCGTGGTCGCGCTCGACGCGGTCGGCCAGGTCTTCGCCGCGATGGTACGGGCGTCGGGCCGGGTACCGCAGATTTCGGTCGTGCTCGGGCCCGCCGCCGGCGGCGCCGCGTACGGGCCCGCCCTGACCGACATCGTGGTGATGTCCGGCGCCGGGCGGATCTTCGTGACCGGGCCCGAGGTGGTCCGCAGCGTCACCGGCGAGCAGGTCGACATGGAGCGGCTCGGCGGCCCGGAGCCGCACGGACGGCGCTCCGGCGTGGTGCACGTGACCACGAAGGACGAGGTGTCGGCGCTGGCCGCGGCCCGCGAGGTGGCCGCGCTGCTCGGCCACCAGGGGCGGCTCTCACCGGCCGACATCTCCGAAGACGTCGACCTGGCCGCCCTGCTGCCCGACCAGGCCAACCGCGCGTACGACGTGAAACCGGTGGTGAACGCGCTCCTCGACACGCCGGGCGTGGAGCTGCACGCCAAGTGGGCGCCCAACGTCGTGACCATGCTGGGCCGGTTCGCCGGCCGTACCGTCGGGGTGATCGCCAACAACCCGCTGCGGCTCGGCGGCTGCCTCGACTCGACCAGCGCCGAGAAGGCCGCCCGGTTCGTCCGGATGTGTGACTCGCTCGGTGTGCCGCTGGTCGTGCTCGTCGACGTACCCGGCTACCTGCCCGGCGTCGGGCAGGAGTGGGAGGGCGTCGTCCGCCGCGGCGCGAAGCTGCTCCACGCCTTCGCCGAGGCCGTGGTGCCCCGGGTCACCTTGATCACCCGCAAGGCGTACGGCGGCGCGTACATCGCGATGAACTCCCATTCGCTGGGCGCGACCGCCGTGTTCGCCTGGCCGGGCGCCGAGGTCGCCATCATGGGCGCCTCCGCGGCGGTGAACATTCTGCACCGCAAGAGACTCGCCGCCGCACCCGCCGACCAGCGCGAGGCGCTGCGCGCCGAGCTGGTCGCCGAGCAGATCCAGGTCGCCGGCGGAGTCAACCGCGCACTGGAGATCGGCGTCGTCGACGACGTGGTGACGCCGGCCGAGACCCGGCGGCGCATCGCGGAGGCGCTCGCGGCCGCACCGGCCGCGCGCGGCGCGCACGGCAACATACCGCTGTAGCGCGTACCCGAGAAGTGGGGTCCGGACCGGACGTATCGGCCCGGGCCCCACTGCGGTTCACACCGCGCCTCAGGGCTGCCGTTCATGCGCCGTCAGGGGGCGGGCCGCCGATTCGATCATGAAGCCGGTGACCATCGGCTCGCCGACCGGCCCGTACCGGCTGTACACGCGGTTGCGCCCGGCCCGCTTCGCCACGTACATCGCCTGGTCGGCACTGTGGAGCAGGTCATGCGCGGTCACCCCGTCCGCGGGCAGGCCGGCCAGCCCGATCGAGACCGTCACGCGGATCCGGGCGTCGGCGCCGATCACGATGGGCGTGGCGGACACCGCCGTCCTGATCCGCTCCGCGGTCTGGGCCGCCAGCCGCGCGTCGGCACCCACGAGCAGCAGCACGAACCGGTCCCCGCCGTGCCGGGCCACCAGGTCGCCCGGCCGGCCGGCCACCCGCATCCGCTCGGTCAGCTCGCGCAGCGCCAGGTCGCCGCCGGTCGGACCGTACGTGTCGTTGATCAGTTTGAGGTTGTCGACGCCGACGAGCAGCACCGCCAACCGCCCCCGGGTGTACCGCGCCCGGTCGCACTCGATCCGCATCGCCTCGGCGAGAAAATCGACGGTGTAGGCCCCGGTCAGCCCGTCGCGGATGGCGAGCACCCGCTGCGCCGCGACCTGCTCCGCCATCCGGGCCAGGACCAGCAGGAACGTCACCCCACCGGACAGTGCCACCGCGACGATGTGGGTCTCGGACTGCCGTACGTGCTGCACCACCAGCACGACCAGCGGCAACAGCGCCGCGACGGCCAGCAGCGTCAGCCGACCACGGGTGGGCCGCAGCGCCGCAAGGGGCGAGCGGCGGTCCAGCGACCGCATCGTCGGGTGCAGCGCGGCCGCGCCGAGCAGGACGTACGCGCCGAACCAGAACGCGTCGCCCGGGCCGCCGTTCTGGTAGGTACCGATGGTCAGCGCGTACCTCGAGTCGACGGCGAGTTGGCAGCTCAGGCTCGCGATGAGCAACCGGTACGACGCGGTACGGCTGCCGACCCCGAGCATCAGGTGCAGCGCCACCGCGAGCACGAGCAGATCCATCATCGGGTAGGCGACCGAGACGACGCCCGCCAGTGGAGAGGCGTCGTCGCGGGCCAGCCGGCTGATCACGTAGACCCAGGAGACCAGGCCGCCGGTGACCGCGACCACCGCCGCGTCGATGAGGGTGATGGTGTCGCGGCCCGGTGTCCGGCGGCGGACGAAAATCACCAGCGCCCAGCCGATCAGGGGGTACCGCGCCAGCGAGAACGCGTCGGCCAGCGCGGTGTGCCCGCCGAATCCGATCGCGGCGCCGATCGAGAACATGCCCTGCGCGGCGGCCAGTACCAGCCACGGGAGCCGGCCGGCCGGCCTGTTGACACGTACCCCGGCCAGGACGGCGATGGCGGCGGCCGCCGCCATCGCGACGAAGATCAGACTCTGCGCAGCCCGGGGCACGTGCAGCACCGGAAGAACGTAGTAGCCGACCGTGACCGCGACGCCGACGCCCACGAACCAGATCCAGGCCCGGTCACGCCGCTCGGCGTCGCTCCGATCCGGCGGTCCAGCAGGTATTTTGCTCATCGTTGCCACGCTTCGCATCCTGCAAAATCCCAGCCCGCCGCAGGTCAGGCGATCGGGTGACAAAACCGCGCTGACCGTGTGAGCCACCCGGCACAGCGGGTCATGATCAACGGAGCGTGTCGGAGCGGTACCTGACGGTGGGATCAGCAGGCGCTGCGGGGCAGCCCCGGTACCTCCACCGGTGACCTGCCCGGAGCCCTGGCGGTACCGGCGAGGACGGCGGCCAGCGCGACCATCGAGGGCTGGCTCCCCGAGTACGTGGACAGGATCGTCGGCGAGGCCGCCGACCGCAGGACGAACGGCAGGTCCATGCCGACCGTCACCGCCGCCCCCGAGCCCAGATCGGACGCCTCGTCGCCGTACCCGACCAGGCGTACCTCCGTTCCGCCGCTGGCCGTGACCGGTACCCGCTGCGCGCGCAGCGCGTCGCTGAGCCAGGACCGTTGCTGGTCCCGCCCGCCCGACGAGGTGACCCGGACGGGCCCGGTCACCAACGGCCCGGTGCAGCGGCCGCGCAGGACCGTCACCGCCGCGGCGGCGACCCGCGCGGCGGCGGCCTGCCGGTCGGCACCGTCGAGGCCCCCCGGCGCCGGCTCGGCCTGATCGGCCAGGCGCAGTTTGAGGGTCAGGATCCGGGTCACCGCCTCGACCAGCCGCGCCTTCGGCAGGGAGCCGTCGCGCACCGCGTCGAGCAGGCCCCGCTGGGCGGCGGCCGGATCCGGCGGCATGAGCAGAAGGTCGTTGCCGGCCCGCAGCGCGCGAACCGCGGCCTCGCCCGGCGGGTACCGCTCCGCCGGCGCCATGTTCATCGCGTCGGTGATCACCACACCCGGAAAGCCCAGCTGACCGCGGAGCAGGTCGACGAGCACCTTGGCCGAGAACGACGCCGACACGTTCGGATCCACCGACCGCACGTCCAGGTGACCGGACATGACCAGGTCGGCGCCGGCGCCGATACCGGCGGCGAACGGGGGCAGGTCGCCGCTGCCGAGCGCGTCCCGGCTCTGTGACAGCACCGGCAGCGAGGTGTGGCTGTCTGCCGTGGTGTGCCCGTGGCCCGGGAAGTGCTTGAGGGTGGCCGCCACACCCGCGCCCTGCAGCCCGCGCACCGCCGCCGCGACCTGATCGGACACCGCCTTCGGATCGGACCCGTAGGAACGCGAACCGATCACGCCGCCGGCCTGCGAGATCACATCGGAGTCGGGGGCGAAGTCGACGTTGATACCCACCGTCCGCAGATCCGTCCCGGCCGCCCGCCAAGCGGCCTCGGTGAGCTCCGGCGCGGCCGCCGCGCCGAGCGCCAACGCGCTGGGCAACTGGGTCACCCCGGCCTGGAGGCGGTTGACCACGCCATACTCCTGATCGGTACCGATCAGGAGCGGCACGGTGGCCGGCAACCGCCCCGCCGCCGTCTGCAGGCCGCCGGTCAGGGTCCGGACCTGCGCGGCCGACGCCAGATTGCTGGTCGCATTGGTACCGGCGGTCGGGTCGCCCACCGACCAGTTCACCAGGATGAGCCCGCCCAACCGATACTTCGCGATCATGTCGGCGGGAGTGTCCACCCCGGCGTACTTCTGGTTAGCCGCCACGACGGCCGGACTCACCCTGGTCGCGTCCGCCCCGTACGCGAACGGCATCAGCACCTGCCCGACGAGATCCTCATCGCCGAGCCGCGCCACCAGCGAAGCGGCGCGGGCGGCCGGCGTCAGACCCGGCATCCCGCCCGGTGACGGCGTCGCCCGCGTGCCGGCCTTCGCCGCCGGGCTGCCCTTGCCCTTCGCCGCGTGGCTGGGGGCGCCGCAGCCGGCCAGCACCGTGGCGGCCACCGCCGCGACGGCGATCACGGCGACGGTTCCGGCTCGCGTACGCACCCGCCCACTCAATCAGATGGGTGCTCCCCCGGCCACCCGCGGACGTACGCATGATCAGGGAGACTTGCGGGGTGCCGGTCCACGGGGACGGGTGGCGCGTCTGGTGATGGGACTGGTAGGCGTCAGCGCTCGCGGACTGGTGGCGCGGATGGTCGGGGCGGGTCAGCCGACGCGGTTGAGCAGGATCATGGGGCTACCTTCGCCGGCGTGGCGGTAGGGCTCCAGTTCGATGTCCCAGGACGTGCCCAGGGCGCGCTCGAGCGCGTGGGTCAGCGCGTCGTGGCCACGCGCCGCGGCCAGCAGCGTCCGGAGTCTGTC